>NZWI01000021.1 GCA_002701875.1 Fidelibacterota bacterium | reverse complement strand
TTATCCCAATACATATGAAATTGGCTGTAGGATAACAAGNTTAGGAAATAANAGNTTTGATATCTTTAATGCATTGTTTGANGAATTGAATGATGATCCAATNGTTACAGCCACTTTCNCAATAGTNTGCTACAACTATCATTTAGACGAAAGCATTGCTGTTCCTGAATTAATTAAAAACGCATATCAACCGTTTAAAGAATGATTTCAAAAGGGTNTCCTCCCAATTTATGGTCTGATCGATTAATTGATCGACTTGCGTATGCACATGACGCAAGTATGTATCGACTTATTCCTAAGGGAGTTGCTCGACCTGAAAATGAATCAGATGTTGTTTCCCTTCTTAATTATGCAAGTGAAACTAAAACTCCTATAACATTTCGNGCNGGTGGNACNTCACTNTCAGGGCAATCNGTATCTGAAGGCATTATTGCTGAAATAATAAGGGGATGGCAAGATTACAAAATTTTAGATAATGGAAACTCAATTTNCCTCGAGCCAGGAGTAGTTGGATCTCGGGCAAATTTATATCTATCATCCTATGGAAAGCGAATTGGTCCTGATCCAGCATCCATTAACGCTGCACGCATAGGNGGTATAGTATCTAATAATTCATCTGGTATGGTGTGCGGTGTTAAGTATAATACATATCANACAATGAAGAATATTCGATTTATACTAGCTAATGGCCGTACCTATGATACTTCAAATAAAGATGATTATAGCCGTTTTATTGATGATGAAATAAAACTTTCTAAAGGAATTATAGAATGCAAAAAAGAGATTGAAAGCAANAATGATATAGTAAATAAAATNAAAAGTAAATATTTGATAAAAAACACCTTAGGATATTCACTTAATGCTTTAATTGAATATGATCATCCTCTNGATATTTTTGCTCATTTAATTATTGGATCAGAAGGCACNTTAGCATTTGTATCGAANATTGANCTTANNACTATAGATGANCCTCCTGCTAAATCTACCGGTTTAGTTATTTTTGATAATATNGAGTTAGCTACATCTGCTCTCAAGATTCTTATTGAAGAAGGTGCGGACGCCATTGAATTAATGGATGATGCTTCATTAAGAACCGCAAAACATATAGATAATGCACCATATGATTCAGAAAAAATCATTGATCANTCAGCGGGACTTTTATTTGAATTTCAGAGAAAGAATCAAAGTGACATAGATAAGATAAAAAAGTCACTGATTGATAATCTNATGGCAGCAAATGGNGTATTGCCNTTAGGAATGACTGAAGATTTATCTAATCGCACATCTTTATGGAATATTCGTAAAGGATTATATCCTACTGTAGGTGCTTTGAGAAAAAAAGGAACAAGCGTTCTTAANGAAGATCTTTGTTATGATTACCAAGATTTACCTAAAGTCGTAAAAGAACTTAAATCTATATGTAAACACTGGGATTATNATGATGCTGTGCTCTTTGGTCATGCTAAAGATGGGAATATTCATTTTGCTGCATCAATGGATCTAAATTCAAATGAAGGTAAAAAAAGATTTGAAGGGCTAATGCGGGATATGGTTGATATGACTGTTGGCAAGTTTAATGGCTCATTAAAAGCAGAACATGGCACTGGACGAAATATGGCTCCTTTCGTAGAATATGAATGGGGTGGTNATTTATATCAAATAATGTGGAAGATAAAAACCCTTTCTGATCCAAAAAATATTCTAAACCCAGATGTACTTCTAACAAAAAACNAGAAACTCCATATCGANAATATNAAAACNATGCCTATTGTATCAGATGAAATTGATCTATGCGTTGAGTGTGGTTTTTGCGAACCTGTATGTCCATCTAGAGAAATTACAATGACTCCTCGACAAAGGATTGTTATTCAAAGGGAATTAAGTTTAGATAATACCGACCCATCTGTTTTAAAAGATTATAATTATGANGCTATTGAAACTTGCGCAACTGATGGTCTGTGTGAATTGGCATGTCCAGTAAATATTAATACTGGTAGTTATATGAAATCATTAAAACAGCAGGATCTATCAAATATCCAAAAATCTATAAGTAAATGGGCAGCCAATAATTTTGCATTTATTCAAGCTTTTGCACGTACAGGAATTCGTTTAGGAAAAACTATACAATCAATTTTTGGAAAAAGAATAGTAGTTTTATTAAGTAAAATTTTGAATCGATTGTTTGGTACTCCTATTTGGAATAGCATTATACCGTCAGTGGCACCATCTATCCGTTTTTCAAAGAATAATAAGGTGGATAAATGGGTATATTTTCCATCATGTGTAAATCGAACTATAAGTAGCGATAATGAAAAATCATCTTTAATTACTATTTTAAATGAAATTTCTTCAAAATCTGATGAATCTTTCAGAATTCCTAAAAATATAAATTCTATTTGTTGTGGCCAGCCTTTTTCTTCAAAAGGATATAAGGATGCTTCTATATTAATTCAGGAAAGAACAATTGATGTTATTTGGGAGTGTTCGAACCACGGTGAATTACCAGTCATAATGGATACATCTCCATGCACATATCAGCTAATCAATCCTACTCCTGAATTAAGCGAAATCGTAAAGGAAAAATTAGAAAATATTAAAATTGTAGATTTGATTCACTATTTGAAACATTGTATTAAAGATGTTAATATTCCAAAATTGAAATATGACATCACTATACATCCAACATGCTCGACCGACAAGATGGGTCACACAGATGACTTAAGGTCTTTAGCGGAAATTTGTACAGAGCACGTAAATATTCCCGATCATTGGGGTTGCTGTGGTTTTGCTGGAGATAAAGGTCTTAACTATCCAGAATTAAATAAATCTGCAACAAATTATATTTCAAATGAATTAAAAGATATTAAATATGGTTTCTCAACGAGTAGGACATGTGAAATTGGAATGATGACCAATTCAAAAATTGATTATAAATCAATTGCTTATCTAGTACGAGATTTCCTATATCAGCCTGTGAAGTAACTCACTTGAGTAGAATATTTTCTATATTAAATTCGATCCATTATAAACATCTTTTTATAAATTAATAGAAGCAATCATTCAATAATGAAAAAATATATATTTATAATTACAATTTTAATNACTTCGTTTCTNAGTGNCCAATCNATTGGACGNGTGATGAAATCCAATGGGACTGTTTTGATTAAACCAATGGGTGNTGGTACTTACTCTGTTGATGTAAAGCCTGGCCAAGCTATTTCAAATGGTGATGCAATTCGTGTGGGGGATGCGAGTTTTGCTGTTGTTATTTTCATTGATGATAAATCTGTAGTCAAAATCCGTGAGAATACGGATTTTCAATTTGTTGAAACAACAAATACCAGAAGCTTAATTATTGATCAAGGTACTACACTTCATAATGTTAATAAAGAAGGCAGAACAAAAGCATATCGTGTTGAAACTCCCGTATCTGTAGCNTCAGTTAAAGGCACAGAGTTTTCTGCTTTTCATGATGCCGTTGCAGGAGTAGATAAGTTTGTCGGAAAATCAGGAAATTTTGATGTCTTTAATACGATTAGTGGGCAGACAGTCAATGTAGGGCCGGGCCAAAAAGCTGTTTCAAATGCTTTAGGACAATTAATTCCTGCTCCAGCTCAACCTGGAGATTATCCTGAAGATCCTGAAGGTGAATCTCCTGATCAAGAAGATCAAGACCAGCANCAGGAAGATAGACCAGAGCAGCAACAGAATAATCAGCAACCTGATGTTCAACAACAGCAAGAACGACAACCACAAAAGAGACAAGTCCAAGAAAATAGAGTAGATTCACAACAACCATCTGATCCAAGCNCAACTCAACAAAGNGNACAANANCCGNCATCNTCCTCTNCACCTAANNCNAAAAAACCTTTTAANCTTGGNCTAGGTGTTGGATCNGCAACAATTGATGGNAATATNTATAATCAAATTGCCCTAAGGCCTGAATTGTCATTTGGCAAATTAGGTNTTGGTTTAGACCTAGTAGTATATATCGATAATCAAGGTAATGTAAGAGAAGACGAATGGGATGAAGCATCCGATTTTATTGATAAGTTACTCTATATTCGCTGGGGAGAGAAATCTGATCCATTTTGGTTAAGGTGGGGGTCTTTAAATAATGTTACATTAGGTTATGGTGGACTTCTTGGAGGATATTCAAATATGATGGAATT
The DNA here is from genome assembly GCA_002701875.1 of Fidelibacterota bacterium. Taxonomy (GTDB): domain Bacteria; phylum Fidelibacterota; class Marinisomatia; order Marinisomatales; family TCS55. The sequence continues at coordinate 10,393 of NZWI01000021.1, read as the reverse complement.
CCCTTCAGTCCGCAAGGTTGGAATTAATACTGGATTTGGTTTTGGAAATTTTGGCACTGAAATATTCTTGTCAAATATTAAAGATTTTTCTCGTGGGGGAACCCTACTGGGACTAAGGGGCACCTATAAATTATCTGACGCTATCCCAGTAAAATTTGGATTGAATTTTGTTACAGATATGAACCAATTCTCTGGATTGAAAGATTCTGANAAAGATACGTATCCAGATATGTTTGATGATTTTCCAAATGATAAATNATTGTGGAATGATACTGATGGTGATGGAATCGCTGATCTTAATGGAGGAAGTGAAAAGCCAGATAAGGGTTGGGACATCGATGGTGATGGTGACAATATTCTGGATACTGAAGACAGTGATTTAANGCTNAANCCNACNCCATTTAGNTTNAAAGATAATAAAGCTACNGCTCAAGGTTTTGCATTTGATGTAGGNTATCCAATTTTNAATAGNAAATCTTTTAGNCTTGAGGCTTATATGGAATATAATAAGTTGATGTTTCCTNAAGTTGCTGGGGATGCTTATTACAGTCGCAAAGCNATGGATGGAACTGGTATTACGATTCCTGGGATGAGAGCTAGTTTATTTAGCTTTTTAAATATGAGCTTTGAATACAGGATAAAACAGGGATTCTATGTGCCCCAATTCTTTGATGGAAGCTATGATCTATCACGTGTTGTAGCTGAATTTGGAGAATCTGGAACGATAATACGGACAAAGGATCAAGTATTATTTGCTGATTCTACAGCAAGTATAAACAGTGCTGGGATGTATGGTTCAGCATCTGCAAATCTCTTTAATTTAATTAGTTTTAATGCATCTTATGCAAATATGAAAGCAGATACTGTTGAATTCAATAGTTTTAGCACATTAATTAATGTAAATGCTGAAAATATTCCTAAACTAAGCGTAGCTCAAGCTTATTACCAGCGAAACAATGATAAGAATCCTTTTGATTTTGGAAATCCTTCAATTAATACAGTTTTCGGGTATAAANTAGGATACGAAGTCAGTCAAGGTGTTAGTTTGATTTGGGACTTTCGTCAGTTTTATAGAGATACTGGTACTGGTTTAGAGCCTGTTAANCAAACTACGATTGAAACCGCCTTCGATTTCTAATGAATAGTGACTCAAAAACCATTTTTCGATATGATTCNGGAGCTTATGGCTTTCGCAAGGCAGCTTTTTTTCTAATTAGCTTAGCTTTTATATTAGCAGTCTTTGGTGTTTACTGGATTATATCTTGGTAAAAAGGAGAAAAAATGAATATTTCGATTGAATATTGTAATAAATGAAATTATTTACCTAGGGCGGCCAGTATGGCATCCGAACTGCTTGAAAAATATGGTAATTCTATATCAGGATTGGAATTGATTCCATCTGGTGGGGGAGTTTATGAAGTTATGAAGGATAGAAAACTCATTTTTTCTAAAAAGAAGGAAGAGCGTTTTCCCGAACTAAATGAAATCACAAATTTATTGGAAACATCTAAATAGATTTTTATTCTTCGTTCTCTTAAGTGCAATTNTCATTGCGCAAGAAGGTGAAGTAATAGAAATATCCAAAGATATCGGTTATACGTTAGANGCTGAAGAGAATCTCCACTATGAAGTGTTTAAAGATATTCCAAATTTTGAAAGTGCACAGTTTTTTGAGGTTTCACGCAATAGAGTTGTAGCTCGAATTTCATTTATAGAGTATACGCTTCTCAAAGTAAGTAAACGGGCATTTGATTTAAAAGAATTTAGTGATCTTCAGNTGCGGTTAAGACAAACTCCAAAAATCACAGATGAGATAAGAGAATCATTTCGAAAGAACTTAACCTATCTTAGAACGAAATCAGTTCTTGAAAATATNCCCACAGGACAATATTTGGAGGTAAAGAACCGAAAAGGTCAATGGGTGAGAGGNACATTGTTGAGTTTTAANAAGAATAGANTGCTCATACAAACACCNATATCTATCAAACAGGTNCCAATGAATAAAATGAGNCTAATNAAATATCGNGAACAAATTATTCGTAAGCCCGAATGGAAATTAAATATATACGGATTAGCTGCTATCTTAGGGGTAGGATTGATGGAAACATGGAATAGGCAAACCTCTCCAGATTGGGGATATAAATGGCATAATCGATTTATTGGGGCTACTTTAGGCCTTGTTGCTGGGGCGGAAGTATATGATACATCAATGATATTGCTAACTAAGAAAACTCAGTTTGGACTTACACCTGAAGAATTAGATAAATTGAACCGTTAGATTATTGGAGGAATTTTGTCAGAAGAACCTAGAAAAGAATTCACGCAAGAATATTTGGAAGAGAAATTNCAAGCAATAGGTGATAAACTTGGCGATGCTTATGGAGAGCCATTTCTAAGGGAATTAATTACACGTATGGAACGCACTGTTGCTCATTTTAATGAAGAAGTTGATGTAATGGTTGATACGGTAAAAAGTCGTTCTAAGAATCGCCGAAAATTCCTTGTTACATCAAGAGGTGAAGAATTTGATGAGTCTGCAGATCAAGAAGCCATATTAAGTACTAATGGTGATGTATCTAGTTCAACCAACGATGAAAACAAAGAATCAAATAAAGATTCTGAAGTTGAAGNNTCTGANCCAAAAAAGAAAAGNTTTTCATTTTTTAAGCGCAAAAAGAAAGATTGAAATAAGTTTNTATTATAATTTTTCGNACTTCTTNTCTTGCTTCCCGTTAAATAATCCGCCTAGATTAAANAGCTAATTNATTAATAATTTGGTCGTGCTAGATGGGGAATTAGCGGTGCCCTGTAACCTGCAATCCGCTATAGCAGGGTTGATGCTTTTAGGAGGCAAGTGCTGATCGCTAAACTAGGATTAAGTAGCGTTGAAATTTCAACTCTTCGCAATGGTTTTACACTAAACTCCGTCAGGACCGGAAGGTAGCAGCGGTAGGTGCTCAGAATTATGTGCCGTAGAAATCTTGAAATGGAGTTAACTGATTCTTCGTTTATTGACACCAGATTTGTCGAATTAAGTGCACGACCATATATTTTTGTAATATTATGAGTTATCAAGTANTATCTTTAAAATGGAGACCTCAAGCNTTTGATGATGTTGTTGGTCAGAATCATGTGACCAAGACACTGATTAATGCATTCAAAAAAGATCGAGTAGCTCAAGCTTACATCTTAACAGGCCCTAGAGGTGTTGGAAAGACTACCACAGCACGTATCATATCAAAAGCGCTCAATTGTCCAAAAACTAATAGCGGTGTTCCTTGTAATCAATGCAATATTTGTCAAGAAATCATAGATGGCAGAAATTTAGATGTTCTAGAGATTGATGGTGCATCCAATCGTGGGATCGAGGAGATTAGAAATTTAAGGGAACAGATAAAATATACTCCAATGGGATCAAATTATAAGGTATTTATAATTGATGAAGTCCATATGTTAACTAATCAAGCATTTAATGCACTACTCCGAACACTTGAGGAGCCACCATCTCATGGTAAATTTATTTTGGCTACAACAGATATTCATAAAGTACCTTCGACAATTATTTCACGCTGTCAGCGTTTTGATTTTAACAGGATTACTTCTGAAGTAATATCTAAAAGATTATCCGTTATTCTTAAATCAGAGAATATCGATATAGATAACGAATCATTATTGTCAATTAGTCAGAAATCTGATGGTAGTATGCGCGACGCCTTAAGTATACTTGATCAAGTAATAGCTTATTCTGGTGAATCGATAACAATTGAAGATGTTTCAACTGTAATTGGCTTGATTCCAAACGAAATATATTTTGATTTCACTGATGCAATAATAGAAAAAGATTATAATAAAATGATGACAGTTATTTCATCAATACAAAATGCAGGACTATCTTTGCAGGATGTATCTCAAGGATTAATAAAACACTGTAATAATCTATTAATTACTTCAGTAGATAAAGGTGAAGAGTTATTACTTGATATTAATGAAGAGGCTAAAAATAGATATATTGCTACATGTAAAAATCATGATAGTAAAGATTTAATAAGAATATCTAAAGTATTACATGATATGCAATATTCTTTAAAACAAGTTAGCCAACCGATGATTATTTTTGAAATGACAGCTTTGAAATTAATTGAAATGGATACAGCTTTATCAATTAGTGAATTAATATCTGACTTATCATCTAATATTCCCCAAAAAAAAATAAATCAAAAGAATAAAACGAATATTTCGAGTAAAGAAAAATTGCCAGAGTCAAACAATGAATCAAAGAAAATTTCTGATATTTCTATAGATAGCAATGATAAAACTGAGAAAAAAATAAATTATTCACTTAATCTAGATATTATCAAAGAAAAATGGGATGATTTTGTTGATAAAGTTTCTAAACAAAGACCATCTATTGGTACAATATTAGATAATGCTGAACCATTAGAGCTAAATGAAAATTTACTTACAGTTAATATTTTTGATTTACCAAAATTTAGTATTGGAAATCTCGAACACAACCAAGAACTAATAAATCAATTTGCTCAAGAGCACTATGATATGGCATTAAAGATAATTCCAAAACTAGTGGAATCAGATAAAGTTGGTCATAAATCGAAAGATAATGATCCCAAGATGAAGAAAGACGATGCTCCTACTAATAAAGACGCTGTTGTATCTAAGGTTTTGGAAGTTTTTGATGGCGAAATATTAAGATAGGAGTTACGATGTTTAATAAAGGTAATATGTCAAAAATGCTTAAGCAAGCTCAACAAGTTCAAAAACAAATGGAAAATGTACAAAATGAACTTGAAGACCTTAAGATTACTGGAGAATCTGGTGGCGGACTGGTTAACGCTACAGTTAATGGAAAGATGGAAATTTTAAATTTGAATTTAAAAGATGAAATTTTAAAAGAAGAAAAAGATTTAATTGAAGATTTAATTATTTCTGCTGTTAATAATGCTTTGACTAAAGCTCAGGACGAGAGTCAAACTAGAATGAATTCAGCCACTGGCGGTATGTTAAGCGGTATGAAATTACCGGGTATGTAATTGAGCTCAATCCCAGATACAATCGAAAAATTAATTGAAGAATTTTCTCGTTTTCCGGGTATAGGAAGGAAGACTGCCCAACGAATGACTTTTAATGTTCTAAAGTCATCTACGGAGGAAGCATCAACTTTGGCAAAAGCAATTATTGATATGAAATCCAAAATTAAGTTTTGCAATATCTGTCATGGAATAACAGAAGAGAATCCATGTCTAATATGTAAAGATGTTAAAAGAGACCCATCGTTAATTTGCGTTATAGAAAACCCCGCAGATATCTATACTTTAGAAAAAAATAGGATTTTTAACGGCTTATATCATGTCCTTGGTGGATTGCTTTCACCTCTAGATGGGATCGGTCCAGAAGATATAAATATCAATACATTAATTAATAGATTAAAGCCGGGCTATGAAGTGATTATTGCTACAAATTCATCTATTGAAGGTGAGACTACATCACTTTATATCGCTAAATTACTAAATGAAAAGTCAATCAATATAACACGTTTGGCGACAGGTATTCCCATGGGTACGAATCTTGAATACATTGATGATGCTACAATACAAAGAGCAATTGAAGGTCGCACTGCTATATGATGTCATTACCTAATATTTTAACTTTTTCACGTATATTACTCACTCCAATTTTTATTATTTGTCTTTTTGAAGATTTTAATGGTGCTCATTTTTGGGCTTTAGTAATATTTGTTGTTGCATCAATTACTGATGCATATGATGGGTATTATGCTAGGAAAAATAATCTCGTAACTGATGCAGGGCGCTTTCTTGATCCTTTAGCTGATAAAATTTTAGTTTCTTCAGCCTTCATTTCATTTGCGATAATGAATCTCATCGATTTTTGGATGGTTGGATTAATTATTTTTCGCGATTTATTTGTAACAGGTCTTCGTTTGATAATGACAAGGAATGGTTTTACAATGATGACAAGTAAGATCGCTAAATCTAAAACATTAGTTCAAATTACTATTATAATTTTTACCTTATTATTCTTAAGTATTAAAGGCTATAATGAACCCTTCTTTCATTTTTTCATTGATTTTATTAAAGAATATCAATTGATTTATTATCTAACATTGTTAACTGCTTTATTTACTATTTATACTGGACTTTCTTATATACAGGATAATCTTAAAGCGATAAGACAAATAATGAACTGATCAATGAATCGTTTGATAGCTGAATGGATTGGTACTGTATTTAATATTGGTAAACTTCCTTTAGCTCCAGGTACATGGTCTAGTCTTGCTGCTTCTCTAACATGGTTTTTTCTTTTTGATTCTGTATCTCCAATTATATTACCCATTATAACTTTATTATTGTTTATAATTGGTATCATTGCATGTGAAAAGATAATTAACGATACGAAAGAAAAAGATCCCTCTCGTATAGTCATTGACGAATGGGTTGGCCAATGGATTGCATTTACTTTTATGCCCGTAAACATATCAATATTAGTTATCGGTCTAATCCTCTTTAGAATCTTTGATATTTTTAAACCATTTCCAGTGAAATCAATGGAGAAATTATCTGGAGGTTGGGGACTCATGATGGATGATGTCATAGCTGGGATAATGGCATATATACTTCTGTATGCTATAAATGTTACAATTTTATGAAAATAGGATTAATTACAATTGGCGATGAATTATTAAATGGAACTAGGATAGATACTAATGCTGGTTGGATAGGAGGTGAAGTTATTTCTAATGGAGGGAATGTACTTTGGCATGTAACTATAAGTGATACTAAAGATGCTATAATTGAGGCACTAAACAATGTGCCCAAATCTATTGATATAGTTATTTGTACGGGCGGATTAGGGCCAACGCACGACGATATAACATCTAATGTTTTATTTGACTATTTTAAAGTTAAAGCTGAATTTGATTCAGATTATTGGGAATTATTAACTAATAAATTTTCACAGCGTGATCTTAAAATCCCGGATATCAATAAAAATCAAGCAATGAAGCCTTCCATTGGAAATATTATTCCTAATCCAATAGGATCTGCCAGAGGATTACATTTGAAAAATAATTCTTTTGATTTATTTGCGTTACCAGGAGTCCCATCAGAAATGAAAGGAATGATGAATGCATATGTTTTTCCATGGATTCAAGAAAAATCTAATATTACATACAATGTCAAATTATTAAGAACAACTGGGATTATGGAATCTGCTCTTTATGAAAAACTTGAATCATTTATCAATGATCATCAAAATATTGAAGTAGCATTTTTACCAAAACTTACAGGAGTAGATATAAGAATTTCATCTAATAGCAAAAATAGTAATATCTCATTTATAAAAAAAATAAGACCTATAATAAATAAATATTACTATGGTGAACTAGATATAGAGCTAGAGGATGTTGTTGCAAAACTTTTGTTATCAAATAATATGACACTCTCTACAGCAGAATCATGTACAGGTGGTCTAATCAGTGATCGTTTAACAAATGTTTCTGGAAGTTCAAAATATTTTAATGGCGGAGTTGTTGCATATAGTAATGAAATAAAATCATCTGCATTAAATGTAAAGAAAGATATTATTAACTCACATGGGGCAGTTAGTGATGAAGTCGCTATGGAAATGGCAAGAGGTGTTAAAGAAAAATTCTCATCCGATATAGGAATCTCTACTACCGGAATAGCAGGCCCTTCAGGAGGAACTAAATCAAAGCCAGTTGGATTAGTATATATTGGTATTTTTACTGACGAATTTGAAAAAACATATAAATTTTCTTTTACTCCTTATAGAAAAGCAAACAAGCTAATGACAACTCAAGCTGCACTAAATATTATTAGACTTTTCTTATTGAAAGGATTACGAGACACTTAGTGTATTCATCGCAAAAAAATATATTTATTCATAGTGAACTCTTCCCAAATGGTTTCTTATATACTATTTTAACTACTCGTTTTATTAGCTTAAATCCAATTTAGGAGTGTTATTGTGGCATCATCAGATAAGAAAAGTAAAGCTTTAGATTTAGCAATTACTCAAGTAGATCGACAGTTTGGTAAAGGATCTATAATGCGTTTAGGATCCGATCAACCCGTAATGTCAACTAATAGTATATCAACTGGATGTCTATCATTAGATGTTGCATTAGGGGTCGGAGGTGTGCCGAAAGGAAGAATTATTGAAATTTATGGACCAGAATCATCTGGAAAGACAACTTTAGCACTTCATATTGTTGCAGAGGCACAAAAAGCTGGTGGATACGCGGCTTTTATTGACGCAGAGCATGCATTGGACTCTCACTATGCAGCTAAATTGGGCGTAAATCTTAAAGAGTTACTAGTATCTCAACCCGATTCAGGCGAACAAGCTTTAGAAATCACTGAAACTTTAGTAAGAAGTAGTGCTATAGATATTATTGTAGTTGATTCAGTTGCAGCATTAGTTCCTCGCGCTGAACTTGAAGGTGAAATGGGTGATGCACATGTGGGTTTACAAGCTAGGTTGATGTCTCAAGCACTTAGAAAATTAACAGGTACTGTAAGTCGTTCAAATACGGCAGTAATCTTTATTAATCAAATTCGAGAAAAGATTGGGGTCGTTTATGGAAATCCTGAAACAACACCAGGTGGCCGTGCATTAAAATTTTACACCTCAGTTCGCATGGAAATTCGCCGGGTAACAACGATCAAAGATGGACAAGACGCAACGGGAAATCGTACGCGTGTGAAAGTAGTTAAAAACAAGGTTGCACCACCATTTAAACAAACTGAATTCGATATCATGTATAATCAGGGAATTTCGTTTGAAGGTGACATTGTAGATCTTGCATTGCAGGCTGATATAATTCAAAAAATGGGTTCTTGGTTCTCTTATGGCGATAAGAAAATTGGTCAAGGTCGAGAGAATGCTAAACAATATCTTATTGATAATGAAAAAGATAGAGATGAGATTGTTAATAAAGTTCAATCTTTTCTTGGCGTTGAAAAAGAATAGATATGGAGAATGAAAAAACGTAAAATTTTAAGCATTAAACGATCAACTCGATATAATGATCGAATTATAGTAAAATTGGATGATAAAAGCGTCTTTAGAGTACCTGAAGACGCTTTTGTTTTAAACCCTTTTCATATTGGAGAAACTGTCACATTAGATGAAATTGAGAATTATGATGTTAAAATGCGGTTACAAGAAGCAAAAGATGCAGCATTTAAACTTTTATCTTTTCGCATGAGAAGTATTGCAGAAATGCGAAAACGATTAAAAGAAAAGTCTTTTTCAGAAATTGAGATTGACGATGTGATTGATAAGCTAACTAAGCTTAATTATTTAAATGATGTTGAATTTGGTAAAGCATTTGTAAAAGAAAAAATAAAAAACAAAAAAATCGGGCCTAAGGCCATAAAATCAGAATTATTTCCTCATCAACTTTCTCCCGATTTTGTAGATGAACTTATAGAGTCTGTTTATAAAAAATATAAAATTAATGATCTAATAACTTTTCATTTAAAACGAAAAAAAATAAAGAAAAATACTCAAATGAATAAATCGGATCTTTCTCGATTAAATAATTATTTGCTAAGAAAAGGGTTTGAGTGGGATAATATAAATGGTCTTTATGTTGAATGGGGTTTGATTTGAAAGAGTATCAAGTAAGAAAAGCAACAGGGGAAGAAGTGCTTGTACGCAATATTTATTGTATTGGAAGAAATTATATTGAGCATGCGAAAGAATTAAATCATTCAGTACCTAATGAGCCATTTTTTTTTCAAAAATCTCTTCCATCATTAAATATAAGCGACAAAATATATTTACCTGTTAATAGAGAAATTCATTATGAAGTGGAAATTGTACTATTGATTGGAAAAAGTGGCGTAAGTCAATCGGTAGATGATTCGTTATCTTTTATTAATGGCTTTACAATAGGAATCGATTTAACAGATAGAAATTTTCAAAATATTCTCAAAGAAAAGCAATTACCGTGGTTGCTTTCGAAATCTTTTTCAGGGTCTGCAGTGGTTTCAGAATTTATAGATGAAGAGATTTCTGATAATTTTTGGATAAAAATTAATGGTGAAACACGTCAAGAGAGTAATTATGAGAATATGTTATTCTCTTTTCAAGATCAAATTCACTATTTATCAAACAAAATACCACTTATGGTAGGGGATTTAATTTTTACGGGTACGCCTAGTGGTGTCGGTATTTTAAATAAAGATGATGACGTCGAAATTGGGTATGGTGAAAAATTAATAAATTCTTTAAAGGTTAATAGTATTAGTAATTGATAATATTTTTGATGATAAATCATCGTGAATAATTCCGTTAGATGCTAGAATTTGATTATCATATATACTATACT
>NZWI01000020.1 GCA_002701875.1 Fidelibacterota bacterium | reverse complement strand
TACATCGGAAATACCAGACCCAGATCTACTGATTAGAACTGGAGGAGAGAATAGGATAAGCAATTTCTTGTTATGGCAATCTGCATATACTGAATTTTATATGGTAGATGTATTTTGGCCTGAATTTAGAGAAAAAGAACTCATTAATAGTATTGAGGATTATCAGGCAAGGCAAAGGCGATTTGGTAGAACTGGGGAACAGGTTTTATAATGATAAGATTCATTTTATTTATTATTACATCATTCTTGATAGCTCAAGCCCCACCTTCATTTACTTTGAAAGAAGTAAACGTTGAAGGCAATNAAGCTACAAGTGATAATATGATTCTCTATACTTCTGGATTAAAAAATGGGCAAAAAGCATCAACAGAGGATTTTAGACGAGCAGTTAAACGATTGTGGGAATTAGGAGTATTTAGCAATATAGATATTCACTTTGATGGTGAAACACCTGATGGGATATTAATCACTATTGAGGTTGAGGAGTCACCAGTATTNGGGGAAGTAATTTTTATAGGAAATAAAAAACTAAAAGATAAAAAGCTTAAAGAAGAACTNGCTTATCACAGAGGAATGCGCATTAAGCCAAATTTTACAACTAAGAATATTAATCAAATCAAAAAACTTTATATGGAAGATGGATATTTTAATGCAAAGATTACGGCTGAATCAATAATTGTAGATAAGGGTGAAGATCAAAAAAATGATATTGTTTTCACTATCAATGAAGGAAAGAAGCTAAAAATTAAAGATATAATTATTTCAGGTCATGAAAATAATTTNGGATGGGCTGCAACAAAATNATGGATTCCCCTGCCTAAGTCTATTCGAAGAAAACTCAGTTTATCAAAACTACGCTGGCAGCTTAAAGATACTAAAATTCGCACATGGTGGAGATTTTGGGCCTCTGCATATGACTCTAAAAAGTTTCAAGAAGATTTGAATTCTTTGAATAAATATTATAGAGATGAAGGTTATAGAGATTTCACAATATTAANTGACACTGTATTTTANGAACCTAAAAAAAGAGGACTTGTNGTTAAAATTAATGTTGATGAAGGTAATAAATATAAGTTCAGNAATTTTACCTGGGAGGGNCATTCATTATATGAAACTGATATATTAGATAATACACTTAACCTACAATCTGGCGATACATTTAGTAAGTCAGGTTTTGATGAAGCTGTATATCAAAATGTACAAAGCTTGTATATGGATAGAGGTTACTTGTACAGTAATATTGAGCCTTCATTTACACCGATTGGTGATGATTCATTAGATGTACATTTTTCNATAACTGAAAATAATCAGGTATATATAAGAAATATAAATATTTATGGGAATGAAAAAACACGTGAAAATGTGATTCGTCGNGAATTAGATGTTTTCCCTGGTGATTTGTTTCGAAGAACNCTTTTACAAANGAGCATGAGAAAACTACACGTTTTNAATTATTTTGACCCCACTTCTTTAAGTCCAAATGTTGTACCTGTAGATGAAGATGAGATAGATCTCGATATATCTTTGAGCGAAAAATCATCTGATAAGGCAAGTGCCAATATTGGATTTACAGGTATTTATGGAATGACTGGGGGCGCAAATATTGAGTTTAATAATTTNTTAGGGATGGGGCAGATGCTTTCCTTNGGCTTTGATGTAGGTACTCAAGTATCGGTATATAATAACTATGGTACACCAGGAAANTATGAAAGTGTTCATTTAAGATTTGTGGACCCAATGTTTAGAGATACTCCCAATCGAGTTGGTTTTTCACTTTTTTATACTTTTAGAGGCCAAGGGAACTCATATTATTTTTACCCATTTGATATGCTTACAAGAGGTGGGTCTATCCAATGGGGTCGCCGTATGAAATGGCCAGATGATTATTTTAGATCTCGTTGGGAATTTACAATNCAACAAAGAGTATATATGGGAGATGATGATGTATTGAATGATTATGTTGGCAGTGTTAGAAAAACAACCGGTATACAAATTGCCCAAATTTTAACTCGTGATAGTAGAGATAGAGCTGAATTTCCNACNCAAGGNTCAACTGCAACNTTAGTNTCAACATTCTCAGGNGGNGCANTNGGAGGAGATGAAAATTTTCATAAGCATGTTTTAACNTTAGATTGGTATACACCAACATTTTGGAAATTTNTNNTAACTAGTCAAATAAAAATGGGTACTATTAGAATGTTGAATGTTGGTGATGGAAAATTTTCCTATATTTCACCTTATGAACGCTTTATTATGGGTGGGAATGGTATACCATATGGAACGATGCTTAGAGGATATCCAGATAATGCTATTGGACCATTAACTAGTCAGGGAAGAGGAATTGGTGGTAATACCATACTTAAATACACTAATGAATTCAGATTCCCATTCTCTGAGAACCCAGTTGTTTATGCCATGTTGTTTGCTGAAGCTGGTGGAGTTTGGAATGATTCGCGGTTAATGCATTCTTTAGGATTTCCAAGAAGAAATCCTATTGAATTAAAGAGATCTGCTGGGATAGGTATTAGATTTTTTATGCCTATGATTGGACAGCTAGGATTTGATATGGGATATGGTTTTGATGACATTACTGGAGATGGTGAACCCCAGGGATGGGAATACACCATCATTTTTGGTAGATAAAAATTAAATCAAGGAGGATATTGTGATTCGAAGAATAATCACAACTATAAGTTTAGTAACAATNTTGTTACCAATNNTNGTTTTNNCTCAAAATAAAATTGGATTTGTACAATCAGANAGAATTCGNGNNGANTATGAAGANTTCAAAGATGCTGAGGCCCAACTTCAATTAGAATATCAACAAGCAAATGCTCAGTTTAGCATGATGATGGTTGAATTAGATAGCATCAAAAAAGCTTTTGAAACACAACGATTAATGAGTAGTCCCGAGTGGCGTAAAGAAAAAGAAGCTGAAATTGCTTCCCGAGAAGCAACACTTCAAAAATTTCAAGTAAACATAGCTGGCCCTCAAGGCGAATTATACAGACGCCAAACACAATTAGAATTTGATATTTTATCAAAAGTAAAAAGGGCAGTAGATAAAATAGCGGCTGCAAAAAAAATCGATTTTATTATTGATGGCTCCACTTCTTTACTCTATGGTAACCCAACACATGATTTAACTGATGATGTTTTACTGGAATTGCGCAAATACAATATTTCAAAAGACCAGAAAGCATCAAAAAAAGAAAATTAATTTTTCATTTTGACCAGTCTATCAGATATTGCTGATATTATAGATGGTGCAGTCATTGGCGATCCTAAAATAATGATTGATGGTGTTTCACCTATCGATAATGCTAAATCGGGTACAATAACATTTATAGCAAATAGTAAATATGAAAAGTTCTTAGATGTTACTAAAGCCTCTGCCATTATTAGTGATAATAAAGATTTAATTTCTAAAAAAAATGGCATAGTTGTTAATAATCCAAAACTAGCCATTGCTAAACTGCTAGATTATTTTTCGCCAAATACTGACCAAAATACTGGTGTTCATGATTCATCAATAATTGATACAAGTGCAATTATTGGTCAGAATACTTCTATTGGTGCAAACACAGTTATAGAAGCTGATGTAATAATTGGAAATAATGTTGTTATTGGATCTAATAATGTAATTAGTAACAATGTAATTATAGGTTCTTACACAAACATAAAAAGTAATATTCATCTTTATCCAAAATCAGAAGTTGGAGAAAGTTGCATTGTTCATTCTGGATGCGTTATTGGTGCGGATGGATATGGTTATATAACTCTGGATGATATCCACACTAAAATACCTCATATTGGGAAGGTAATTATTGGCAATAACGTAGAAATAGGTGCAAATTGCACGATAGACCGTGGCACTATTGGAGATACAATAGTTAATGATCATTGTAAATTTGATAATGGAGTACAAATAGCTCATAATGTTGTAATAGGTAAAGGATGTTTGTTAACTGCCCATGTAACAATCGCAGGAAGCACGAAAATTGGTGAATTTTGTGTTTTTGGAGGTCAGTCAGGAGCAATAGATAATGTCACTATTGGAGACAGATCTACGTTTGCATGTTATACTGCAGTTACAAAGGATTTAAAGGGTGGTAGAGTATATTCTGGTGCACCAGCAAGAGAGATAAAAGATAAAAACAGACGAGATGCGGTTTTTGTTGAAGTAAAACAATTAAAAAAACGTTTAAAAGAATTAGAAGCANTAATTAAATAAGATGGCATTTATAAAATTTCAACGTACGATAGCCACTGAAACATCTTGTGTAGGGGTAGGATTACACACAGGTGTTGANTCAAAGATCACATTTAAACCGGCACCAGAAAATTTTGGAATCCGTTTTAAGAGGATGGATATTGAAGGTGGAGTAGAAATTCGTGCTGATATTGACCATGTTGTTGATATTTCCCGAGGTACAACAATTGAAGAAAATGNGGTAAGNATTCATACTGTAGAACATGCCTTAGCAGCATGTGTTGGTATTGGGCTAGANAATGTTTTAATTGAGTTAACTGAAAAAGAACCTCCNGTTATGGATGGTAGTGCAATTGATTTTGTTGAAGCGCTACTTAAAGCGGGAATTGTTAAGCAAGAAGTACCAAGGAACTATCTTAATATTGACGAAGCAGTTGGTTATTCAGATACAGATCGGGGTGTTGATATTCATATTATGCCGTCTGATCAATTTCGCGTGACTTTCATGATTGATTATGAATATAAAACGCTAGGAACACAGTTTACAACTATGGAAAATCTAGAAGAAAATTTTGCATCNGATATTGCACCTGCACGAACTTTTTGTTTCTTAAGTGAAGTTGAAACACTAAAGGAAGAAGGTTTAATTAAAGGTGGAAATCTAGACAATGCAGTTGTAATTGTCGATAAAGAAATTGATCAAAATGAAGCGGAAAATTTGCAAACATTATTTGGTATAAATAAAAAAATTAGTCTTGGAGCTAATGGTACCTTAAATGGGGAAAAACTTAGATTTGAAAACGAGCCTGTTCGCCACAAAGCCCTTGATCTTATTGGCGACCTTGCGTTATTGGGAATGCCACTAAAAGGGCATGTAATTGCTTCAAAGAGTGGACATGCTGCAAATGTAGAATTAGTAAAAAAGATCAAAAAAGTTTATCAAAAGAAAATTTTGCAACAAAAATATCAACCATATAAATCAGCTGATTATATGTTTGATATTAATTCCATATTAAATTTATTACCTCATCGATATCCATTTGTTCTAGTTGATCGTATCGTTGATATTACACCTGGTGAAAAATTAACTGCCTATAAAAATGTAACAATAAATGAGCCGTTCTTTCAGGGGCATTTCCCAAGTCAACCAGTTATGCCTGGGGTCCTTGTTTTAGAAGCAATGTGTCAAGCTGGTGCTTTTTTAGTTTTAAATAGTGTTGATGACCCCATGAAAAAGAATATGTTTTTCTCTGCATTATCAGATTCAAAATTTCGGCATCCTATTATTCCTGGAGATCAATTGCGCTTAGAAATGATTCTTGCTAAGTTTCGTTTAGGCACAGCATTACTAATAGGTAAAGGTTATGTCGGCGATAAATTAGTTGCCGAAGCTAACTTGAAAGCAACGGTGGTGGACCGGGCAGGAGCCTGATTCCATCACTATACATCCCACAGCAATAATTTCACCCAAGGCCAATTTAGGTCAAAATATCAATGTTGGTGCTTATACTATTATTGAAGATAATGTGAATATTGGAGAGGGCACTACTATTGGGAACCATAATACAATTTGTTATGGTACTACTATTGGATCTAATTGTACAATTTTTCATAATACTTCCCTAGGAGAGGCACCTCAGGACATGAAATATGAAGGTGAGGATACCAAGGCAATTATAGGTAATGGTGTAACAATACGAGAGTCAGTAACAATCAATCGCGGAACAAAAGCNTATGGTAAGACAATTGTAGGTGATGGTGCACTATTAATGACAGGAGCACATATCGCACATGATTGTATTGTGGGCAATAATGTAATTATGGCAAATTTAGCAACATTAGGTGGGCATGTAGAAATAGGTCCCTGGGCAAATATAGGTGGAGGAGTAATGGTTCATCAATTTGTAAAAATTGGTACTCAATCGCTTATTGGAGGTGGGTTTACTGCAAAACAAGATGTTCCACCTTACATAGTTGTTTCAGGTGCACCACTGCGATTTGTTGGAATAAATAAAATTGGATTGGAAAGACGAGGTTTCGATAGTGAAACTAGGGCACTAATTAAAAAGGCATATCGAACATACTTTGTATCAAAATTTAATAGAGGTCAGGCTTTAGATAAGATTAGAAAAACCATGGAACAAACTGAGGAAATTAAAAAAATACTTAATTTTATTGAATCNAGTGAACGAGGTATTATTTAAATTAANCCAATACGTGCCTCGCTATACAATATTTTTGTTTTCAGGATCATTATTATTTTCTCAATGGTCTTCATTCNCGTTGAATAATAATATTGAGTCTACATTTAAATATGGAGGCTTATTGGCGACACATGATTCTCCCTTTGATATTAGAAATGATAGAAGAATAGGAATTATGGCCTCATTAAATAAAGAAATATCCAATGATGGATTTTCACCATCAATTGAGAGCAAAATAAAAATTTCATGGAATTTATCAATAAAAGGTAGAATGGCAAATTTCTCTTCAGATAAACGGGCTATACAAATGTATGGTTGGGGCTTAACTTTAAAACCAGGATCAATGGAAGAACCCTCTCAATGGAGAATATTGTTTGACTCGGGGAGAATAAATTCTAATGACCAATTTAGATTATCGGCAATGAGTGTTTCCGTAATTAGATTTTATAAATGGAATAATTTTCAACTTCATTCTGGTTTTGGAACAAATATGATTGATGTTTTTACATATAATTCATCTGATAATTATGATTTTCAAACAAATTTTATTAATCTTGGTTTATCGACTAAACTGTTNGGGCTTACNCTCTCACCGCAAGTTTTANTTGGATCAAAAATTAATTTTATATCAATTAGTATAGGAGATTTCTTTTAATAATGAAAAATATTTCTATACTTGGATCAACAGGGTCTATTGGTGTAAACGCATTGAGTGTAATCAATAATCTAGATGATAAATTTAATGTAAAAGCTTTAAGTGCTTATAAGAATTCAAGTCTTCTTATCGAACAAGCAAAAATATTNAATCCTGAAATCGTTGTCATTGTTGATTCTAGTGAAGTTGATTTTGTAAAGGAATCATTAAAAAAATCTGGAATTTCAGTACTTTGTGGAAGGGAAGGTTTACTTGAATTATCCGCAAGGGACGATGTAGATATTATGTTAAATGCTTTAGTTGGTTCATCTGGAATGGAACCAACTATTAATGCTATTCGTTCATCTGTAAACGTTGCTTTAAGTAATAAAGAAAGTTTAGTTATGGCTGGAGATATAATTGANNATGAAAAAAATAAATCTGGAGCNNAANTTTTTCCNGTNGATAGTGANCATTCAGCAATTTGGCAATGNTTNGNTGGNGAAAANATTGATGATGTTGANAAAATAATTCTNACNGGTAGNGGAGGNCCTTTTNGNACTAGNGATATNAANAAATTTAAAGATATTAAAAAGGAAGAAGCTCTCAAACATCCAAATTGGTCAATGGGTAATAAAATAACTATTGATTCTGCCACGATGATGAATAAGGGCCTTGAAGTTATTGAAACGAAATGGCTTTTCGGTATAGATGTAAATAAAATAAAAATAATTATTCATCCAGAATCAATTATTCATTCTATGGTTGAATTCAAGGATAAATCTGTAAAAGCTCAGCTAGGTGTTCCTGATATGAAGATTCCTATTCAATATGCATTAACATATCCAGATCGGTACTTTGGGGAATGGGAATCTCTAGATTTGTTAAAACTTGGTTCAATAAACTTTGAATCTCCAGATATAAATAAATTCCCATGTATAGCACTAGCATATGAAGCTTTAAAGAAAGAGGGAACAATGCCAGCGGTCTTAAACGTAGCAAATGAGCAAGCAGTTTATCGTTTTTTGAATAAAGAAATTGGATTTATGGATATACCTTATATCATTGAAAAAGCATGTGAAAAGCATGATTGGGTTTCTAATCCTTCATTAGATGATTTGCTATATTTGGAAACTTGGACAACTAATTATGTTAAACAATTTGTAAGTAAAAACAGTTGATTATGGGGAAGTTATGACAACATTATTTGCAGCAATAATACTACTCGGTGTAATAGTTTTTGTACACGAGTTAGGGCACTATCTTGCAGCCCGGTCCATTGGAGTAAAAGTAGAGCGTTTTTCAGTTGGTTTTCCTCCGCGCCTTATGACTTTTACATCTATACCAGGGGCTTGGGAATTCAAATTATTTTTTTATAAAAAAAATAAATCAGGTAAGTACAAGTGGGGACCAATTTATAAATCTATTATAGCAAGACCTGGTAGTAAGGGGACTGCTACTGAATACTGTATAGCAATTATTCCATTTGGTGGATATGTAAAAGTTGCAGGAATTATAGATGAAAGTATGGATACAAAGCATGAAAACAAACCCTATGAATTAATGAGTAAACCTAAATGGAAACAAATATGGTTTCAAAGCGCTGGGGTCATAATGAATTTGATTTTAGCTTTTATTATTTTTACTGGTTTATCTAATTATTCAGGGATGATTGTTCCCTCAAAAATGCCTATTATTAATGAGGTTATCGAAAATATGCCGGCAGATCAATCTGGACTAAAAGCTGGAGATGTTATTAAGGCAGTTAATGGTAAATCAATTAAAACTTGGAGTGAATTAACCAAGGAAATTCATGAAAGACCAAACCAAAATATAGATATTATTTATCAACGTGGTTCAACAAAATCAAATATCTTATTAGAATCTACTTTTCAAATCAATCCTTCTAATGGAGATACAATTGGAATAATTGGAATTTATCCAAAATATCAAAATGTACCTGTTAATTTAATTGAAAGTATGAACATGGGTGCTACAGCAACAGTCCGAGGGTTTGGGATGGCAATTTTAACAATAAAAATGCTTACTTCTGGCCAGGCATCGATGAAAGAATTAGGGGGCCCCATTTTGATAGCACAATTAGCTGGCCAAACAGCTGAAGCTGGTTGGGTTCCATTTTTAACTCTTATGGCTCTTATTAGTTGTAACATTGCATTTATAAATATACTACCTATCCCTGGTTTGGATGGTGGGCATATATTTATTACTCTTATTGAAGGCATTATAAGAAAACCACTTACTCTTAAAATGAGGATGGGGATTCAACAAGTTGGGATGCTACTAATTCTTATGTTGATGATAACAGTAATTGTAAATGATGTTGGAAGATTATTGGGTAATTAACTCACACTTTTTAGTAGAAGAGTCATTGATCCATATTTCATTTTGATTTGTATTTTTACGGGGAGTCTTTTGCTATCATCGCTAATCCAAATCTGCATATCACCTTGATTTTTAAATAGATTTTTCCCTTCACGGTATGGACGAATTACTTTACACTTAAATGTACCAATATTGGTGCGAACTATTTCTGTACCCGTCATCTGTAAATTATAATGGATAATACGTCGGCCTTCATAAGATGAAAATGACATTACTTCATTGTTATTAAGGGGTATTGTTCGTAAATAATAAAACATGGAAAAAGAATCTCGAGCCATAAAATCAATAGAAATTTCTTTTGTTTTAGTTTTTGCAATAGATTTTTGGTAATCAAATTTCACATCAACCTTATTACTATAATTACCTTCATTGATATTTTTAATTAGACGATGAGTAAAAAAATCTTTTTTATCCATCCAAATATCAATTTGATCTCTTATTTTAAATAATTGATCTGCTAAACCTGTAGTATTAGCACTAAAGGTTACATGATAGGCATCAAGATCATTTATTTTATCTAACCTATTTACATATAATTCAGCTTGGCCTACTCTAATCAAATTAAAATCTGCAGAATATTTTAAAGATTCTCCAACTTTAAATGGTGTCTCTGCTATAAGAAAATTTGAAAGAAAATATATAATATAACCAAAGCGCTTCATCTTCGTATAACTTTTATTATTGATTTTTCAAGTTTATAAATAGTTGAACCAGTTGAGCTTTTCATAGCTCCATCATCAATAAGAATATCAAATTCACCATTAAAAATCTTAATTATTTTATTTGGGTCATTTAACGGCGTTTCACCAGCCCTATTTACAGAAGTTGTTGTTATTGGAAAACCTAATTCCTTACAAAGTCTAGGTCCAAAATTATGATCAGGAATTCTAATCCCGAGTGTTTTTTCTTCACCCAAAATATTTGGATGAACTATCCCTGATTTGATTTTAAGAATGATGGTAGTTTGACCTTTTAAATATTTTTTTACTATTTTATGATTTTTTTGAGGTATATCAGTGCAAGAAAAAACCATATTTTTATCAGACATAATTACACTCATTGCAGATTTTCTTCCTTTAATATTATTTAATCTATCAATAGCCGATTTATTTCTGGCATCCACGCCAAAGCCATATAACGTATCAGTAGGATATACAATTATTCCTCCCTCTATAATTGCTTTTTTGGCTCTTTTCAAAGCCGTTTTTGATTTACAATTAATTCTGTGTGTAATTGTATTATTCATTTTCCATAATCCGTGACCATTTTCTGTGAAACCAAAAGTAATGATCCGGATGTTCACGAATTTTTGCTTCTAACTTTTTAGTATAATCCTGAGTAATGCCCTCTATAGTATTTGACTCTACGTTAATTTTTTCAAATGAAATAACAATAGTTCCATCGGGATCCTTGTGTCCAACAGAAAATATTAAGGGGACATTTGTACGTAAATGAAACAACGCAGCACCTTTTGGTATAGAAGTTTTTTTACCAAAAAATTCTACTATAACACCCCTTTTTTTTGCATTTTGGTCGCTAGCCAATATTATTATCTTATTATTCTTAATTAAGTCATAGATTTTATCTACTGATGATTTTCTATATATATGATTCATACCGTAAGATTCACGTATTTCTTTAAAAAATAGATCTGCTCCTTTATTAGCTTGTTTTTGGATAACTCCCCATACGTCATAGTTATTATTACCAAACCATGACCCCCATTTTTCCCATAAACCAAAATGACCTGTAATTAGTAACACCCCTTTATTTTTATTAACTGCATCATCTAGAACATCTTGATTCTCAATTCTGAATCTTTTTTTTGAATAGGATCTGGATAGTGATAGAAAATCAATGAAATTATTTGATACAATATTGTAAGTACCTTTCAATTGTTTTTTAATCCATCCAAAATCTTTTTCAGGGAATGCGTTTTTTAAATTATTTAGGGCTTGTTTCTTTCTTATAGGTAATAAATAATAAATGAAGCTAGCTAACCTTCTTGCTAGTTTTTCGCGACGGTTTTCTGATAATCTTCCGGTAAAAACAGAGAATCTTTTTAAGATACGATAAGTAAGCTGATCTTTAAAGTTCATGAAATATAATTATCAAATAATAAAATAATAGTTTCTAATCTGAAACGGTTTATATCAATTTTTTTATAATAGATTTAATATTATCATTTAATTCCTTTTCAGAACCATCATTATGAATTACAAAGTCAGCCATTCCAACTTTTTCTTCTTCAGGCCATTGAAATTCAATACGTTTTAATATTTCTTCTCTTGTCAGTGTTTTTCGGGCTAATGCACGTTCCATTCTATTTTTTAATTGTGCAGTTATAACAATTATATAATCTAAATGAATATCATAGCCTGATTCATATATCATAGCCGCATCAATAATAAAAACAGCATATTTTCCATCATTCAGTACTTTATCAAATGTTTTATCAATCAGATCATAGATATAGGGGTGAACAACAGAATTTAGTCTTCGTTGATGATCAACGTCTTGAAAAGCGACACGAGCTAATTTATTCTTATCTACTTTTCCTGTTGTATTAATAATATCAGTGCCAAACTCTGAGATCACCTCATGTTGAACGATTTCGTTTTTTTCAAGTAGATTTTTTGCTTCTTTGTCCGCATCTAATATAAAAGCACCTAATTTTTCGAAAAATTTACTTGCAGTACTCTTACCACTGCCAATTCCACCTGTTAATCCTACTTTAAGCATATTGGTTTACAATTCTTACTATTTCATTATTAATGTCGGAAATCTTTCCTATACCATCAACATTTATTAATAAATTCATGGCTTCATAGTAATTTAGTAATGGAGAAGTTTGATTCCAGTATATTTGTTGACGATTTCTAATAATTTCAATTGAATCATCGCTTCTACCAGATTTTAAGCCTCTATTTACCAAACGGTTAATTAGCTCATCTTCATCTGCAATCAAGCTGATAACAGAATCAATTTTATGACCAATTTGTTTCATGGTTAGTTCTAATCCATGTGCTTGTGGGATGGTACGTGGAAATCCATCCAATAAGTAACCATTTTGAGCATCATCTTTTTTCAAGCGATTATTCATCATTTTTAGTAATACATCGTCAGTTGCTAATTCTCCCTTATCAATAAATGACTTAGCGAGATTACCTATTTCTGTTTTTTCAATAATTTCTGATCTTAATAAATCTCCTGTTGATAGATGTAAAATGCTATATTTTTCACAAAGTAACTTTGCTTGAGTGCCTTTGCCAACGCCCGGTGGTCCTAAAAAAATAAGATTCATTAAAACATATATTTATATTAGAATTCCCGCAACTGATGCAGTTA
Organism: Fidelibacterota bacterium; assembly: GCA_002701875.1. Classification (GTDB taxonomy): domain Bacteria; phylum Fidelibacterota; class Marinisomatia; order Marinisomatales; family TCS55. The sequence goes on along the minus strand of NZWI01000020.1, from coordinate 8,359 downwards.
ACCATGATGCAAGTGCACCACCAATCATAGCTTTAGTTATTAATTTTGCTAGATCTTTTTTCCTCTCTGGCGCTATTCCACCAATGCCACCAAGTTGAATACCAATAGAACCAAAGTTTGCAAATCCGCATAGAGCATAACTAGCAATAATAGCAGATCTATTAGATAATTGATTTTTATCAATCATTGATTGTAGGTCACCAAAGGCTATCAATTCTGTGAAAACAATTTTCTCACCCATAAGAGTTCCAACAAACTCAGCTTCTGACCAAGGTATCCCCATAGTCCACGCTAGAGGCTTAAATATAAAACTCAATATTTGTTCTATGGATGTGCCGCCAATACTTAAAAGATAATTAATTAATGCTACAATTGAAATAAAAGCTATTAACATAGCTCCAACATTAGCTGCTAATTTTAATCCATCGGACGCTCCATTACCAAGAGCTTCCATAGAATTGGAAGTAGTTTTTTCAACATTAATATTTGTATTACTTAAAGTTTTAGATACATCTACCTCAGGATAAATTATCTTTGCAATAACTATAGCTGCAGGAGCCGACATTACAGAAGCCGCTAATAGGTGTCCAGCAATGCCAGGAATATCTGATAGCCATTTTACATAGATAGCTAATACTCCTCCAGCAACAGTTGCAAAGCCACCTACCATAACAACCATAAGTTCAGATTTAGTCATCTGACCAATAAAGGGACGAATCATTAAGGGTGCTTCTGTTTGCCCAACAAAAATATTGGCACTTACGCTTAGCGTTTCAGCGCCACTTGTGCCCATCGTTTTTTGCATCAGCTTAGCTATCCATTTTATAATTATTTGAATGATACCAAAATGATATAGAACTGCCATGAGACTTGAAAAAAATATTATTGTTGGTAATAATCTGAATGCAAAATTTAAAAGCGAAGGATGCAATCCAACGTCGGAAACGAATGATGTGAATAAAAAATCACTTCCGGCATCTGAAAAACCAATTAATTTTGTAATTATTTTATCTAAAAATGAAAAAATAGGTTTTCCAATTGGAGTTTTTAATATAAAGACTGCAAAAATAAGCTGAAGGCCTAATCCCCAATAAACAGTTCTAAAATTAATTTTCCCTCGATTATTTGACATTGCATATGCAATAGTCAATAGTGTTAGAATACCTAATATACCTTTATATTGATCCATCTAATTATCCATTGGTGCTTCAAAACAATTTCTGCACCTAGCTTCATATATATCTGTTTCACCTATTAGTACTTGTTCTGAGTTTGAAGTAGTACGCTGACTGTATGATGCTGGGTTTCCACAAACGACACATATGGCTCTTAATTTATCTAAATAATCTGCTTCGCACATTAATGCGGGCATAGAGCCAAATGGCAAGCCTTTATAATCTGTATCAAGACCAGCTACAATAACTCGTATTTTCCTATTAGCTAAATTTTTACAAACATCAATAATATTTTTATTAAAAAATTGTGCTTCATCAATTCCAACAACATCCATTTTTTTCGAGTGTTTGATTATTTCATTGGGAGTTTTAACTATAATTGATTCTAACTTTGATTGATTATGCGAAACTACATGTTTAGAGCTATATCGATTATCAATAAATGGTTTAAATAAACATGTGTTCATTTTTGCTATTTCCGCTCTGCGCATACGACGAATTAACTCTTCAGTTTTTCCACTGAACATACTTCCTGTAATTACTTCAATCCATCCTGAATTTTTTTGTGTTAGAGCCATAATAATTTATTTTTGTTCTATTTGAGTAGATAGAGTATAATTTATTTTTGTTCTAATAAGATCAATGGCTACTTTATTTTGACTACCTTCTGGTATAATAATATCGGCAAAATATTTTGACGGTTCAACAAATTGTTGATGCATTGGACGAACAGTTTTCAAATATTGTTCAATAACTGAGTTTACTGTCCTATTTCGCTTATCTACATCTCTTGAAATACGACGAATAAAACGTATGTCATCAGGTGTTTCTACATATATTTTAATATCCATTAATTCTCTAAGAATAGAATAATGAAGAGCTAAGATCCCTTCAACTACTATCACACGATGGGGATAAACAGTTTTTGTCTCTTTTAATCTTGAATGAGTCGAAAAATCATACATTGGAACTTCAACTACTTGTCCTTTAACTAAGCTGATAAGTTGTTGATTAAATAATTCAATATCAATGGCATCTGGATGATCAAAATTATGTAGGTGCCTATCTTTCAAAGATATATGAGAAATATCACGATAATAGGCATCTTGTTCTATTACCACAACATCACCTTCACCATATTCTTCAAGTAGTTTATTTGCAATAGAAGTTTTGCCTGAACCTGTACCACCTCCTATACCAATTAGAATTGAAGAAAAACTCATTATAGATGATTTTTCTCAAATGGAGCTGGCAATAAAGCTCTACTTGTAGTTTCATTAATAATTCCATCACTATCACAGATGTATATTGGAATATCTCCACATAATTCCCAGATTACTTGTCTGCAGGCTCCACAAGGAGTGCCACCATTTTTAGTTGCTACTGCCATGGCTTTAAATTGATTATATCCTTGCGCTATAGCACTAAATAACGCGGTTCGTTCTGCACATATTGAAAGAGGATAGCTCGCATTTTCTATATTACAACCACCGATAATTATTTCTTCGTCTATTTTTATTGCTGCCCCAACTGAATAGCTTGAATATGGAGCCCGAGACATTTTCATCATTTGGATTGCTTTAGAAATTAAGTCATTCATTGTTTCATCGTGTTAAACCAGTTAACTGAATTGATCATACAATCTGCGGCTGCACCCCCATGGTCACCTGGGTATGATGTGGTAATAATATTACTTGAACCATTTGCAATTAATTGATCAGCTCCTAATTTCATCAGAAAATAAAATACAGTATTATCTTTTTCACCATGCATAAAGTGTATTGGTGCATTTGGTTTCCACCCATCAAAAATAAAACTATTTTCTTTTAAATATTTTTTAAAATCGACTTCACCATCAGCTAAAAAATCAGATATAAATTTTGACTCTAATAGAACGNTCATGGTATCATTTAAAGCATTATCAATTTGGTTTCCAGCATATGTACCATCATACATAGTCAAAATAGCATTCCTATATTGGGGTTTAACCCAACGGTTTAAGGCATCATCATCCCCAGTTGCTAGCATGTATCCCCAAAGAGCGAATCCTAAATAATAGGGAGTTGTATAAACATCATCTTCAAATATTCTTGTTGCCATATCATAGAGCGAATAGGGCCCTGCTCCAGGTGAGTTAGCAGTTATAGTAAATTCATCAGAATATTCTTGTTCAATAATTTGATGGAATGCCATTGTACCATATCCACCGGCTGAATAGCCTGTTGTAAATAGTTGATCATTTAATTCAATCCCATTTTCACAAGCAAATTCTTTTGAAGCTCGCAATAGATCAATTCCTGAAATTGCACTCGCTTGTTTATTTACATAAGATGCTTGAGTAACTGAAACCCCATAGCCAATGCCATCTGAATATATCGCAAAGTAACCTTGCATAGATCCTAAAACACTTTGTGGTGACACATTTGGGCTTACTGAAGCAACAGCATTCCGTTGAGTTATTGTATAATGAGAAATTTTAAGTGTTGGTAAAGGCTTTTTCGTCTTTAATTGCGGAACATAAATTGCTCCAGAAAGCTGTGTTGGCTCACTTTTAGCGCCGAGTGATTCATAAATTACTTTATAAATCTTCACATCATTTTGGATATCAAATTTGTTTGGGTCAAATCCATAAACATCTATTAGAATCTTAATCGTTTCTTCTGTATACTTAGTGATAAGTTCGTACGATATAAGATTTCCTCTCCCCGTATAAAAATCACAATTTTCATTTTTATCTTCACAGGCAAGGGCAAATAAAATAATAATCAATAGCAATGATATTTTCTTATTACACGTATTCAATTAATTCTTCCTTCAATTAAATTATTTTGACAAGTTTAAAGGATTGATTAAGCATAATGCCAGCAATAAATCCACCAATATGTGCAAACCATGCTACGCCACCAGTAGTATCAAGTCCAAGGGTTCCCATGCCATTTGTTAATTGNTTAAAGAACCAGAATCCTAAAACAATAATAGCTGGTACACGAAAAGTAGTAAAAAAAATTATTATAAATGCAAAAACATGAACACGAGCATGTGGGAACCTCATCATATATAAACCTAAAATGCCAGCAATAGCACCAGAAGCACCAACCATTGGTATTTCAGAAGAAGGATCCACAAGAATTTGTGTTACAGCAGCTATAATGCCGCAAAGCATGTAAAATATGGCATATTTTACATGCCCTAAAACGCTTTCTACATTATCTCCAAATAGCCAAAGGAACCACATATTCCCAATTATATGCGAAATTCCTCCATGAAGAAACATGGATGTGAAGATAGTTATAATTGAAAATTGGGCTGGNATTAATCCAAAAGTATAGATAAAGATAGCTTCTGATTCTGGATCTTTCATCCCCATACTAAACTGAAAAAGAAAAATAAATAGATTTAATCCTATCAATCCATAAGTAACATATGGTACTAGGATTCTTGGGTTATCATCTTTATACGGGAAAAACATCAGTAAACTTTGAATTCAATATTATTAGTAGTTTGATTTCCCGCTTGATCTCGAATAGTTAATTGCATGTAATGGTTTCCAATTGATAATGGCCTCCTCAAATCATAGGAAATAACTTTTAACTTAGGTTGATATGCATAAATCAATGGTTGATTATCAAGGCTCAGTTCAAATGAAGATTCATCTGCTTTAAACCCAGACAGTTTATCATCAATTCTTATTCTAAATTGATTTAATTCAAGNGATGGATANTTTCCATTATTACCAGGATGCATAGATATAATATCAGGTTGTATTTTATCTTCAAGGATTGCAATCGCATCTAAGTGTTCAACTGATCCTGATATGACTCTCCGATCTTTATTTTTTAATGAAGGAATAAATGTCCATCCTTCTTTTTGGTCATAATAGTATAAATGCAATTTTTGATTATCATCAAGTTTTGCAGGATACCTTATTGCAATATTCATTGATTTAAGTAATGGNCGTTCAAATGGTTGTAATTGATATACTCGAGAGATAAGATTACCATTATCAACAGGCGCATGTTTATGGACTGCTTCAATCCACATAACAGTAGGGCTCGTAATAGAGGTTTTTTTTGTTCGCATAGAACAATAAGTGTCTTTAGATATAACAGTAATAGATGATCCAGGCTCAGCTACTGTGTAGGGGAAATTAAATTGAATTTGACGTTCAANCGGTCCATTTAAAATAGACTCAATTTGATTAATATTTTGAAATTGCNTAGGTGATATTGGTTGAGATAAATAAACGGATGGTTGAATTTGATTTAGAGGAATNGTTGTATATTTATATTTTCCCTTTAATCTCAATGATAATTCTACATCAAGTACTTGCTCTGGTTGAAATTGAATATATAGACCTGCTTCAGTATGAGAGATATCCATATTAACATTCATGCTTAGGTGATCACCTGTAAATCGCTTATCAATCCAATGAATGGGTTTTGATCTAGTACCTAAATTATTTTGTGCAATAAATTGCAGAGCTTTTTTTGAGACTTGTTTTTTTAAAACAGTAATTACCCTTCCCGATTCAACTCTTTCTGAAGAAANAATTTCTAATTCTTCGTCAGCATATCCGTAAGGNGTAAATGAAAAACCATTGATTGTTTGAATTGGGATTGTAATACTCTTTGGTTGAACTAAAAATGAAATTAGCTTTTCTGTTTCGCCAAGTTGCTCAATAGTTATATCAAAAGGCTCCATCACAAATACAGTTCCATTTAATACCCGAGTATTACCCTGAGTATCCATAACTAATATTTTGATATCATGATATCCTTGAGATAGATCGATTATACCGTTAGTTACTTCATTGTGAATGGGAACTTTTGGATCTGATTNATTCCGATAAAGTTTAATAAAATTTCCAAGGTTTAATCTAGAATTTCTGTAATCATTTATAAAGTTTGCAGTTGATTGCCAATTATAGTCCAATTGATCAAATTGTAGTGAATGATATATCTTTTTATCTATATATATTTCTATTCTATGAGGTTGATATATGTTATTGGCACCTTGTCTTTTATCATAAGCTTTAATAGAAAGGCCNAATGTTCCTGATATATTGATTGTATCAGGGAAATGATATTCCCCTTTTTTGTCTCTGAANACTGGAAAATTTTGTGGTAGTTGATTACCATTAACCCAACTTTCATCATTAAGTGGAGTAAATGAAATTTCATCTATAAATGGAGCTAAACGATCCGCTTGACTAAGTCCATTAGTNAATGGATTTAATGTTCGACCTTTCTTATTTCTAATTTCAAAGTGAAGATGAGGTCCAAAAGAAAAACCGGTATTACCAGAATAAGCTATAATGTCTCCTTTCTCAAATTTGAATTNCCCAGGAGATAAAAATATATTTGTTATGTATGTTTGGTTTTTNTCTTGTTGTTCTATTAGNCGATCCTCAAGGCGTGGAGTAAATTTACTTAAATGTCCATATACAGCTGTTTGACCATCATCTAAGGTGAGATATAATGCTCTACCAAACCCTGAAAAATTTGATACAATTCTTGATATATATCCATTGGAAACAGCAAATACAGGATGACCAGTCGANCCTTTGGTTTTNATATCTANNCCTTGGTGATANCCNGTTGTTCTAANTTCNCCAAAGTTAGAAGATAAATGTTTTCCAAGANTTGTAGGCCACGTATAGTCTTGTGTCCAAGCGTGAACGTTAAATANTAATATAACNAGAAGTATTTTCATAAAAATTCAGTTATTAGTCGTTCAATTAATCTCCNATTTTAAGTGTAAAAACATGGGATTGGTAATAAATAAAGCTTAAGTGTAATATAAGTTATGTTCCATATNATATTATTTGAACCNGAAATACCTCCAAATACNGGNAATATTATTCGATTATCTGTAAATACAGGTTTTGNACTNCACTTAATTAGACCATTAGGTTTTTCTNTTGATGATAAAAATCTTCNTNGAGCAGGTATGGATTATATNAANAAAACAGATTTCAATGTTTGGNATAATTTAGATGATTGTTTGAATGAATTATCGCCATCTTCGATTTATTCTGTATCAACAAANGGTGAAGACACTTTACACNGATTTAAAATATAATNNNGGNGACACTTTTATTTTTGGTCCAGAAAGTNGNGGTTTATCAAAAAACATTCGGAATNAGTANTCATCNATNTATATNCCAATGCGAAGTAAGGGACGCAGTCTAAATTTAGCTAATGCGGTCTCAATAATAACTTATGAAGTTTGGCGCCAGTTGGGATTTAATTAATCATTTCTGCGATTTTATTACCAATTGCCATTGAAGCTGTAAGGCCAGGTGATTCAATACCAATCAGATTGATCCAGCCTGGGAATCCTTTTGCTTCTTCATGCTCAATATAAAAATCAGGCATAGGATTACTATCAATATATATTTTCGGCCGAATACCTGAATAGTCAGGAGTTAAATCACTCTTTTCAAGATTTTTTATATATAATTTCCCTTCATTATAAAATTGATCAATTAATCCATTATCAATATCATAATTTTCTTTTCTATTTTCCAACCAATGAGCACTTGGACCTAGCTTTACTGAATTGGTTTGATCAAAACTTAAGTGAATTCCGAGTGTGCCATGGTTTTTATCAGGTAGAGGATAAATTAATCGCTTAAATGCTGATCGCCATTTTGATGATAGTTTAAAATAACAACCTTTTGAGTATTTTAATTTAGGGAAATCATTTCCTATAAGTTCTGCAATAACATCACTTTCTAACCCAGCAGAATTAATTACCCATTCACAATTAACATTTTCTATTTCTCCCAATGCATTTTTGATATCAAGCTCATAACCACTATCAATTTGTTTTACTCCCACAAGTTTTGATTTAAATAAATAATCATGATTATTGAGCTGAGATTCTCGATAGTAGGCTAACATGAGTTCATGTGCTGATAAAATACCTGTACACTCAATATATAGACCAATATCTGCTTTAATATTTGATTCGAGTCTATCAATTTCTTTTTTATTAATCATTTTAAGATCAGGAACACCATTTATTTTTCCATTATTGGATAACTTTTCAAGCTCATGTTTTTGATGATCAGCTCCAATGATTATTTTTCCACATGGATTAATCCAAACATGATTTTCCTTGCAATAACTGTACAACATATCACGACCTTCAGTGCAGTATTTTGCTTTTAACGAATTTGG
>NZWI01000019.1 GCA_002701875.1 Fidelibacterota bacterium | reverse complement strand
TGATCAATTAAGGATAATCCTTCAAAAGATGAGCTTATTACGACAGCGCTGAAATGATCTTTGCTACCTGTAGTATCTATCACTTCTATTTTTGCGTTGGGTATACCACTTGCTATTAATTCTTTTAGAGATTCTGGCTCCATTTATTTTCCAATAATAAAGTACTAATTTACTTTACCTTTTTATTTTCTCAAAACAAGACAGTGTACAATATGATCTTTTCATCAAAACTTAACAATTTCATATCTTAAATTTAGGTACAGATGAAGTTGTATAGTTGGAACGTTAACGGAATTCGTGCTGCAGAACGAAAAGGGTTTTTGGATTGGTTAGATCAAACTCAACCTGATATCCTTTGCTTACAGGAAACTAAAGCGCGTGTGGATCAATTAGGTAGTTCATTGCTTAAAGATCATGGTTATCACACTTATTGGCACTCGGCAGAAAAAGCAGGATATAGTGGTGTCGCTACATTTTGCAAAGAGGAGCCTTATTTTGTTCAAGAAGGCCTAGGAATTGAACGATTTGATTATGAAGGACGTGTCCTTATAACTGAACACGATAATTTCTTACTTTATAATATTTATTTTCCAAATGGTCAAAAAGACGACACCCGCCTTAATTACAAATTAGATTTCTATGATGAGTTGCTACCTATTGTTAATGAGCAGATAGAAAATGGTAATAATGTAATAATTACAGGTGATTGGAATACTGCTCACCATCCTATCGATTTGGCACGGCCTAAAGAAAATGAAAAAACATCTGGATTTATGCCAATAGAGCGTGAAAGGATAGATACCTATGTCTCAAATGGATGGGTGGACACCTTTCGTCATTTTCACTCTGATGCCAATCGTTATAGTTGGTGGACTTATAGATTTGGAGCAAGGGAAAGAAATGTGGGATGGAGGATAGATTATTTTTTTGTTAATGAAACATTCGTAGAACAATTAGATGATGCAGAAATCCACCCCGATATTATGGGTTCAGATCATTGCCCGGTTTCATTAAATTTAAAAAGAGATAGCATATAGTAATTGTTTTTAGATCATAAGATCGATAGCAATAGCATCTGAAAAGGCGAATCCTTCTTGAGATAATTTTAGTTTATTTTTTTCGAAAATAAAATGTTGTCCCCATTTTTTTTGATTTATCTTAATTGAGTTATTAACTAAGCTACTAAATGAATTTGGGATTCGATCCAAGTTTATTCCATTTGCAATTCTTAATCCAAATCCAATTAATTCATTGGTAAAATTCTTATCAGAAAACTTTTCGATAAAGTCTCTTGGATCATCTCCATTATTAATAGATTTGATATATTGATTTAAATTTCGAATATTAGAATATCTTATGTTGCCATCAAAGCTATGTGCTGATGGGCCAAATGATAAATAGGGATCAATTTCCCAATAATGCATATTGTGTCTGCATTCTTTTCCTGGTTTTTCCCAATTAGATATTTCATACTGATAAAACCCTTGCTCCGCCAATTTATATTGAGCCCATTTATAATAATCTATGCTTTTATCTTCACTTGGCATTTTCACCTTACCATTATTTATATATTGAAATAGCTGNGTATTTTTTTCGACAGTTAATGAATAACATGAAATATGATCAGGGTTTAGATCTATTATTGTTTGTAAGTCACGCTTCCAAATACTCATAGATTGGTTTGGAATATTAAAAATTAAATCACAATTGATATTATNAAATCCTGCTTTCCTTGCATTTTCAAATGTATGAAATACATCTNCTGGATTATGAAGCCGAGTGAGAAATTTAAGTAACATTGGATCCAATGATTGCACTCCTATAGATAAGCGATTTATTCCTAAATCANGATACCCTTTTAAATATTCAAATTTTGATTCACCAGGATTTGCTTCTAGAGAAAATTCCTTAATATTAGATAGGTTAAACTTTTTNGATAATTGATCAATAAGTTTAGATATTAAATCAGGATTGATTAAGCTCGGTGTACCTCCCCCAATAAAAATTGTATCTATATCCCATTTACTTGTATCTGTATTAATTGATTGAATTTCCTTAAATAATGCTTTAAAAAAATCTGGTATAGTGCTTTCTTGATCTACAACTGAATAAAAATCACAGTAGATACATTTAATATTACAAAATGGGATATGTATGTAAANACCGGCCGAGGGCATAGGTGATTAATCGGCTAGGCTATTAATGTCATCTCTGATAAGAATAAGAATCGCAGATTGAGGGACAATAAGATAGTCTTCGTTTTCAATTTTTACTTCTATTGANGCTTTATTTAAGAATAATGCCAGGTCTCCTACGTCNGCTTGTGTAGGGATATATTTTACGGCAGAATTATTATTTGTGGACCAAGGTTCTTCAATACCTTCGTCCGGGTTGCCTAATGGAATCCCAGGTCCAACTTCTACAACAATACCACTTAGGATTTCTTGTTTTTCCACAACACTCGGAGGAAGATAGAGCCCAGCTTTAGATTTTTTTTCTCCACGGTCAGGGCGAATTAAGATGCGATCTCCAACAACAAGAATTTGTTTATTTTTGCTTCTCATAANAGAAATTAAGGATGTTTGATCAGTTTACACAAGTTGGATGAAATTATTGGAAAATCTAATTTATACAGCGAAATTAACTAAATGGATGTCAATGTAAAGATAGTNGAAANCGACGATGAAAAAGAATTCGTCATTTCAATTCGAAGAATTGTTTTTATTCAAGAATTAAATATTCCAGAACATATGGAAATAGATGACAATGAAGATTTGGCAACATATGTTTTAGCTAAAGTTGAAGGAAAAAATGTTGGGACAGCTAGGTGGAGAGAAACTAACTCAGGTATCAAGTTGGAACGTTTTGCTGTATTAAACCAGTATCGATCATATGGAGTTGGTACTGCAATGACAAAGTTTATTCTAAAGCAATTAGATCAGTCTAAGNTAATTTATTTAAATGCACAGGAATCAGCTATATCTTTTTATGAAAAACTTGGTTTTGATTCAACAGGCTCTATGTTTGATGAGGTAGGAATCGCTCACCAAAAGATGATTTTTCCTAATAGTTAGTAATAAAAAGCAGTCGTTTTACTATCATGATTTTCCACTTATATTCTATATTAGAAGATTTATTTAAAAGTTAATGAAATAATATCTAATGACTGGTTCTATTTATAGACGCATGGGCCAACTGCTTTTTAATTTTTGGCCTTATTTACTTATATCAACAATTTCAGCACTTATCTTTGTTTTATTGAATAGTGCTTCGATTTGGTTAATGGCATCATTTATTAATAATGTGCTTACAGATTTTGATAAAATTGTTCAGTCACAATTAGAGTGGGCCTCTAAAAGTACCTTAACAACCAATGAGAAATTAAAGTACTGGACAAACCTATTAATATTGAGAGATACACCAACAGAATCACTAAAGATTCTTTGCTATGCAATATTAAGTGTTTTCTTTATAAAAAATATCTTTCTATATATTAAAAATCTCCTTCTTCGCATTGTTGAATTAAAATTAGTACGAGATATCAGAGACCACCTATATAAGCATATTCAAACGCTTTCTTTAGGCTATTTTCATAAAAGACATACGGGTTCAATTACTTCTATTGTAATGAATGATGTTGAACAACTTCAAATTGCGTTAGGTGTTGTATTTCAGCGTCTATTTGTTGAACCAATCAACATATTAACATTTGTTACTTTATTATTTATTATTAGCTGGAAGCTTGCAATTATTGCAATAATCATTATTCCATTGGCAGGATTTGCCATTATTGGAATCGGTAGAAGTATCAGAAGAAAATCTAGAAGAACTCAACAAAAAATTGCGGAGATCATGCAAATATTAACAGAAACATTATCTTCGATTCGAATTGTAAAAGCGTTTGTTAATGAGAAAGATGAAATCAAGAAATTTACTAGAGAAAGCAGAAATTATTTTAAATTACTCTTAAAGCGTGCAAAATTGGATTTAATTTCAGGCCCAATAACTGAAAGCTTCGGTGTAATAATAGGTGTTGTCTTACTTTGGTATGGAGGAACAGAAGTCCTAATGGATAGAGGACTAGTCCCCGAAGATTTTATCCGTTTTATATTAATACTCTTCTCAATTCTAGGCCCGATTAAACAATTGAGCAATGTTAATTTAAAAATACAGGCAGGTGCCGCTTCGGCTGAGCGTATTTTTGGTTTATTAGATACACCATCTGAAATTGTTGAAGATCCTAATCCTATTGATCTGGGTATTTTTAATAAATCTATCAGTTTTAATAAAGTTCATTTTGAGTATAATGAAGATAATGATCAAGTGCTGGATCAAGTTAGCTTTACGATCAATAAGGGTGAAGTAGTTGCAATGGTGGGCCCTAGTGGCGCTGGGAAATCAACCATTGCAGATTTAATCCCACGCTTTTTTGATGTTTCTAGTGGTGTTATTGAAATTGATGATAATGATATTAAAAAATTATCATTAGCTTCACTTCGCGGTAATATGGGGATAGTAACCCAAGAAGTAATATTATTCAATGACACAATAAAAAATAATATTGCTTATGCCCAATCAGATGTAAGCGATGACGCAATCTATGCTGCTGCCAAAGCTGCAAATGCATTAGAATTTATTGAAAAGACTCCAAATGGATTTGATACTTTGATTGGGGAAAGAGGAGCTAAACTTTCTGGTGGCCAAAAGCAACGATTGGCTATTTCTAGAGCATTACTAAAAAATCCCCCTATACTAATTTTAGATGAAGCTACATCTGCGCTAGATACTGAATCAGAAAAAAAAGTTCAAAAAGCTATTGAAGCACTTATGAAAGATCGGACAACTCTTGTAATTGCTCATAGATTGTCCACTGTACAGAATGCCGATAAGATAATAGTGATTGATAGAGGAAAAGTAATTGAAACAGGGACCCACCAAAAGCTTTATGACCAAAATGGTGTATATAGAAAGCTCTACGATATTCAGTTTGATTAGATGAAAAAAAAATTAAATATATTTTTTAGTAATTCAATATCAGCTCATAAATGGGGAGGTGGTGAAAAATGGATGGTGACTGCTGGAAAAGGACTCAAAGAAAGAGGACATAATGTCATTCTTTCTGGAAAGTCAAATTCAGTATTTTTAACTAAAGCCAAAGAAGCTGGCTTGGATATAATCCCATTAAATATCTATGCTGATTACAATCCATTTAAAATTATTCATACAAAGTGGATTTTGAAGCAAAGAAACATTGATATTATTGTTCTTAATCTAAATAAAGATATTAGAGTTGCAGGTATTGCAGCTCGATGGGCAAAGATCCCAGTAATTGTCGCTAGAAATGGGATTCAATTATTCTCGGATAAATGGAAACATAAAATGACGATGAAATTAGTGGATGGGATTATTACTAATTCAAAATCAATAAAAAATGCCTACAACGAATTTTCATGGATGAAAAAAAATAAAACAAAAGTTATTTTTAATGGATTAGCATTAATAGATGATGTTGAGCCAGTTGAATTGAAGTCAATTTGGAATATTCCAGATAATCATTTGGTTTTTGTTGCTGCAGGCCGATTGACAAGACAGAAAGGGTTCGACTTATTAATAAAAGCTGTTAGTGCAATAAATGATTCAAAACAGCCATTCAGTATATTAATAGCTGGAATGGGAAAAGAACGTAAGTCACTACAATACCAAATAGATAGTCACAACCTTCACTTTGTAAAATTAATTGGCTTTCAAAATAATTTAGCTTCCATAATAAAATCAGCAGATTATGTAATAATGCCATCTCGGCAAGAAGGAATGCCAAATGTTGTTATGGAAAGTATGGCATTAGGTAAACCAGTCCTTGCTGCAAATGTTAATGGAGTTCCTGAACTAATGGAACACAATAAGACCGGTTATATTTTTGATCCGTTGAAGGTTGATTCTATAGAAAAAGCCATAAGATTTGCTTTAGATAATCATGGTAGTGAAAAAGTTGTTGATTGGGGTATTTTAGCAAAAGAACATGTCAAAAATAATTTTAGTTTAGATAAAATGCTAGATGAATTAGAGTCATATTTCTATAATCAATATGCCGAATCATATCGTTAGTCAGGCACGTTCTTTTAGAGAAAATCCAAACCATTATCCTAGAAAGTTAAAGGTTAGGATTTATAATGCATTAACTAAAAAAGAGCCTAATTACCCTCTACCTAATAATCCAAAAAAAATACTCATACAATCACAGGAGAAAATCGGTGATGGTATATTGCTTTTTCCACTTATTTATGGAATGAAATCTATTTTTGCAGATTGTGAAATTCATGTTCTTTGTTCAAGAAAAAATGTTGAAGTTTTTCGCAAATTAAATTTAGTTGACGATATACTAGTTTATAGGACAGGAAAATTATTTTGGAAATCTTTAACGTTAAATGATTACGATTTATTTTATAATCCTAAAGATCATCCATCTATAACAGCTTTTAGAATAGCAAAAAATGTCAGAGCAAAAGTAAAAGTATGCATTGCTGGTACTCAGCAAGAGCAACACTACAATTATGCTATAAAGAGTGATTATTTAGAATCAGTTATAGAAAAGAACTGTTTATTATTAAAAGAGTATGAACCTAAAATAAAGATAGTACCATGGCTATCATTACTGGAAAATGTTAATGAAATAAAGAACCAAATATGTATTAATATTTCTGCTGATAGTAATTATAGGATATGGCCAATTGAAAACTGGATTCAACTTATGGATATGATATTAAGTGATGACCCATCAATAAAAATAAATATTATTTCTATGGATCGAGACCAAGCTAAATCTAAAATAATTGAAAACAAATTTGGTAAATCCATAAAGAGTTTTCCACAATTTAATTCAATATTGGAATCATCATCAATTATCCAGCAATCAAAAATGTTAATTTCTTCAGATACAGCTATGATTCATTTATCCGATGCGGCTCAAACACCAGTGTTAGGTCTTTTTTCTGCTGATAATAGAAATGTATCTAGGTATAAACCATTTTGGGTAAAAAATAAGATAGTACAATCTGATTCACTTTCTATCAAAAATATAAATCCCAAAAGTGTTTTTTCAGAATACAATAAATTGGTAGTTGACTAGAATGGCAAAAGTTCTTTTTGAAAATCACCATCTTTATTATTTACCGAATTTTATTCCAGTAATTGAAGAGATGCGAAAGAGAGGACAATATGAAATTTTTGCATCNATACCNNATATGATGNATNANGAAGAAAAANNNACATTTNTCANCGCATGTNATAAATTAAATATTNACACNATNNTTGNANAATCAGAAGANTTGAGNNTNTCAAANATNAAAGANAANTCNTTTGATNTANTTNTNGTAGGNAATNTAGGNCANCTNAANAAAATTNTTNATGATANNGAANTTNCAGTGATGATATATCATGGNATTGGNTTGAANNAGTCATACTATAATGATATTGATNNTAGAATTGATCTTAGATNTGTNGAGTCTGANNCNAGNATGNNAGANNTNGTTTCNCATGGGCANGANAANCTNGTTCTTANTGGNTNTACAAAATGNGATCCANTNGTAACANATNATNANNATTCAATANTNAGNTCAATCTNGATTTAGATACTNANTTAAAAACTATNCTTTANGCNCCAAGTTTTTANCCANCNTCNNTAGATAANNTNATNCCNATNTTNCCAAAATTAAGNTGTGAAANTAATNTANTAATNAAATTACATAATTTTAGTTGGTATCAAGATCGGTATAAGNATCAAAGTGAAAAAATGATAGAATTAGCAGATAATAATAAGAATATTTTTTTGGCCTCACATAATGATTACAACATAATTCCTTATTATAGCATAGCTGATCTTTTGATTTCTGATATATCATCGACCATGTTTGAATATTTGTATTTGAATAGACCAATCATAATGGCTGAATGTTTTGAATTGAGATTGAAACATAAGATTTTTAAACAAAGATTTATTAAACGAATGGACTTAAAAAGAATGGAAGGAATTGACTTTGCAATGAAAGTTAATGACCCGGAAGATTTGATTTCATTGACTTATCATGGATTAGAGNACCCTGAAGACTTAGAAAGTGAACGATTAAGTGCACAGAAAGAATATTTGTTTAAAGTTGATGGAAAAGCATCTTCTCGAATTGTTGATGCGATTGAATCCAAATTATCTGGAGCACAAAATTGAGGATTGGCGTTTTTTGCCCAAATTGGGTTGGAGATTCAGTGATGGCAATCCCGTTTATTAATTCATTGCGTTATCTTTACCCTGAAGCAATAATATTAGCTATTTGCAAGTCACATGTTGGTCCTGTCTTTCAAAATCACCCCGCTTTAAATGGAGTTATTCAATTTGAAAAGAAAGATTTATCAGGAATAAAAGCAACTGCTAATTCAGGAAGAAGCTTACAAGCGAATGATTTCGATTTATTTTATTTGCTTTCTGATTCATATCGGGCAGCATATTTAGCATATAAATCTGAATCACCAATNCGAATTGGATATNCAGGGCANGGTAGAACTNGAATGCTAACTAAAACTATTTTAAGACCAAAAAATAAAATACATCGTCATCTGCAATANCTTAATCTTATTGAAACACAAAAAAAAGAAAATTATAATTATTATGATCCAGGGATTGTACTTAAAGGTCAAGAAAAAGAATGGGCCAAAAAAGANTTAGCCAATTTAAGCTTGGTAGATCCTATTGCTTTTTTTCCATTTAGTATAGCAAGCTCTAGGAGTATCCCTCAATCAAAGATAGAATCTTTCCTAAATAATATTAATGAAAATGATGTTCTTATTTTTGGAGGAACTAATGATTCAATTATGGCTAATAAATTGATAAAAAATCTAGAAAAAGATAATATACGATCAATTGCTGGTGATTACAGTTTAAGGCAAAGTATCTCTTTAATATCTCAATGTAAAGCTGCAATAGCTAGCGATAGCGGACTAGGTCACATATCTGCGAATATTGGAGTTCCAACTGTAAGTTTGTTTGGTGCTGGAGATCCAGATTTAACAAAACCAATAGGTAATAATGTGTTTGTGATCAACCAGAATGTCCATTGTAGTCCATGCTTGAAAAATAAATGCCACAATAGAAGTGAGCCTTTATTATGTTTGGAAAAAATTGAACCAACATACCTTTTGGAATCATTATTTGGTATTTGATTTCGAAAAATGATTAAGATTATTCTTTGCCTTAATTAGTAACGGTTTTTTTATTTCAATNAGTTCATCGTTGTTAGCCTTTANATTATTTATTGGCTCATCATTTATTGAATANAGTATTCCTGATTCTATCTTGTCTCCAGATAATCTGAATTCCATTTTCCAATCACCATCTGCTATAAGAAATCTTTTCGGGCGATTATCAATTTCACATTCTTGAATNATAGCATAATCATTTGATTTTTCATAATTAAGCAAAGATTTGCCAGAAAGAAATTGATCAAATGGTTCTGAAATATTAATATAATCCATTATAGTTGGCATAATGTCAGCATGGCTTGTAATATTAAATTGGGTTTGTTTTTCTCCTGGGATGTGCATTATAAATGGGGTAGAAGTCTGAACATTCTTAAATGAGTATGAATGAGCAAATCTACCAAACTCATTAAATTCTTCCCCATGATCTCCAAGTATGACAATAATGGTATTTTGCATTTTTCCACTCTCCTCAATTTTATCAACTATCTTNCCAATCTGTGAATCGACATAGTGAGCACTATTTTTATATCTATTAAATACTAGATCAGATTCTTTTTGTAATCCCTTTTCATAAATTTGATAATGTCTTTTAATATACGGTTCAAATTTTGCAAACGATTCTGGGAAATAATAATTATAATGTGTTGAATAGAACCACAGATAGCTAAGTGATGGTTTATTTTTTTTATGGGTAAAGTTATTCATAAACTCTTTTACCATTCTTTCATCCCATTTATATAGATTGCTTCGTTTTACCATTGGATGCCCTAGCCCGCCACCATAGTTTGTAAATTTGTAAATATTATCTATTGCTTCAGTNAAAATATGTTTNTCCATATCTGAATATTCTAATGCAGTTGTAGTGTAAATGTCGATNTCATATCCAAGTTTATCAAAAACTGACAATACCCTTGGTTGCATTTGATTTTTGTATGAAGGATACCAATAAAATGGAGTTTGTCCAGACAGTATTCCAAAAGTTCCATTCCCAGTACAATTGCTATTACTAAAATGTTGCGAGCTTGATATCCATTGTTGCTTTAATCGATGTAAGTTGGGCATTATCATCGGATCATCCATATCAAACCGCAAACTTTCAAAAACCAGAAAAACAATATTGATATTATTTTTTTCAGCGATTATACTTTTGAGATTAGCATCTAATTGCTTCTGTCGATCTAAATAATCTGATTCAAAATCCCAGGTTATTTTAGCTTCTGCTATTTCTTCTTTAGATTGAGGATTAAGAATTGGTGTCCAAACTTTACTCATTCTAAGAGGTGTATAAGATGGTACAGAATTCCAATAATGATTAAGTATTGCACGATCCGTATAGTGTAAAAATGAAAAACATAATTTTTCAGTAACCGATAATATAATAATTATCTTAAATACGCTTTGTATACGTGATTGGATTATCTGAGGGATCAAATCCTTTTTATTAATATATATCCAATTCGATAAAATAAGTGAAAATATGCACCAGGCTATAATTATTAGAATTTGTATAACTATTGAAATTATATCGGATGATTGAACACCCATATCTTGCATAACCCCGGTTTCAAATAGAATCTTAAATAATTTTATATTAAAGTGATCACGATAAATGGATAATACTTTCGCATCAATAGCAGTAAAAACATATGTAAATACAAAAAGTAAAACGGCTATATATCTAAATTCAAATTCACTATACTTAAATAATTTACCTAATCCTCTCGTGACTCCTTTTATTATGATAATCAAAAAAAATGGAGTGTTTATAGTCATTAATAGGTGAAAAATCCCAACTTCTCCTCTTCCAAGGAAAATAGCATTAACAATAATATAAGCTAGTAAAACAAAGTAATTTGAAAGGTAGAATATGGTTAATCGATTCATAAATAAATTTATGTTTTTGGATGTTTTCTCCGGATGGAAATTAACCTTATAATTTATTTTTCATCACTATTAGTATAATCGGTAATTTATAGGTCTATGAAAGCTGTTATACTTGCTGCGGGGGTATCAAGGAGACTCTATCCTGTTACTTATGATATACCAAAATGTTTAATCAAAGTTGGAGAGAAATCAATTATTGATCATCAATTGGATTCTCTAAAACAGTCGGAAATTAATAATGTAACAATTGTAGTAGGCTACCATAGAGAAACACTAATTGATCATCTAGAGACTAATTATCCGTCAATGGATTTTAATTTCATAATTAATCACCATTATTTTGAAACAAATACAGCTTATTCATTACAACTTTGTGATCGGGTAATCAGAGGTAATCGATTCATTTTATTAAATGCTGATGTGTTGTACCCTCATGAATTACTTAATCGATTAATAAATTCATCTTATAATTCCGTCCTAGCTGTTGATCCTAAAGCATGTGGTAAGGAAGAAGTCAAGGTAATCGAAGGAGATAATCAAAGACTTGTTGCTATTGGAAAAGATCTAATCGAGGATAATTGCCTAGGTGAATTTATTGGAGTAGCCAAGTTATCAAATGATTTTTCAAATACATTTTTTGACTCACTTGATAAATTAATAAAAGCGGGAGGGAAATCGGATTATTTCGAAGCTGCAATGCACCCAATATTAGCTGACCATGCAGTTTATTATGAGAATGTGTCTGACTTGCCATGCATTGAAATCGACTTTATCGAAGATCTTGAGAATGCAAGGGATTTAGTAAAGTCTGACCTTTTCAAAAAATAATCGTGGTACCTGATTATATAATTGTAGATTTTGATAGTACCTTTATTACTTATGAATCACTAGATGAATTAGCAAAATATAAATTAAGTAACCACCAAGATTCTGAAGTGTTATTAAGTAGAATCAAATCTTTAACAAATGCTGGAATGAATGGTGATATTCCTTTTAAACAATCACTAGATCAACGCATGGATTTACTTAATTTAGATCGAGCTGATATTTTCTCTGTTTTAAATAGGTTGTTACGCTGCGTTACCCCTTCATTTGAAAAAAATAAAGTGTTCATAAAAAAAAATAGTAAAAGAATCATAATTATTTCAGGTGGTTTTAAAGAATTAATTGAACCTATAGTTAATAATTATGGCATATTAAGTTCGAATGTATATGCCAATGAATTTATATATAATAATTCAAATCAAATAATTGGAATTGATCAAGAAAATATAATATCCAGTAATCAAGGTAAGGTTAAACAGGCCAATTTACTTAACCTTAAAGGAGAAGTCCATGCTATCGGTGACGGATACACTGATTATGAAATTAAATTAAAAGGTCCAGCAACTCATTTTTTTGCTTTTACTGAAAATATTAAGAGAAAAAATATTTGTGCTTTAGCAGACATTACTCTATCTAATTTTGATGATTATCTCACTTTTTTAAAGTGATTTGACAAACTATATTTATCTTTTCTTTCATAAATTGTGGAGTATTTAACAATGAATTTTACTAGTTAGGTAAGAATGCTACAAAAAGTATTATCTGAAAAAATATCCCATTGGCAAGATGAAATACATACTGTTCTTGAACAGGCTGGTGAAAAGAAAATTAGTGATGTCAGTGTAAATCAGGCTTATGGCGGAATGAGGGGAATAAAAGGGCTGATTTGTGAGACATCAGCTGTTTCAGCTGATAAAGGTTTGATAATTCGTGGTTATCCATTGCTAGAAATAACACAGCTTCTTCCTGAAGAGGTGTTTTATTTATTATTAACTGGTGATTTGCCAGATCAAGCTGCCAAAGAGGATATCCAAAATCAACTTAATGCCCACAATAACGTACCCGAGTATGTTTGGAATGTTCTTTCTTCTCTGCCTGATGATTCGCATCCTATGACAATGCTTACAATTGCAATTCAATCTATGCAGGTGGATAGTGAATTCGTAAAAAAATATGATAAAGGTGTACCCAAGAAAGATTATTGGAAATGGACATTAGATGATGGAATTAGGCTCATTGGTGCTCTGCCAGGAATTGCCGCAGGAATATATCGCATGCGATTCAATAAAGGAGAGCGAATTGAACCAGGAAACAATCTAGATTGGGCTGGGAATTATGCTCATATGCTAGGTTTTGAAGGAGATGATTTCAAAAAATTGATGCGACTTTATTTGATGCTGCATTGTGATCATGAAGGAGGGAATGTAAGTGCTTTTAGTTCATTGACCGTCTCATCTGCATTGTCTTCTCCTTTTCTATCTGTGGCTGCCGGTCTAAATGGTTTAGCTGGTCCACTCCATGGTTTAGCTAATCAAGAATGTTTAAAATTTGTTTTGGAGGTTCATGATTATTTTAATGGGGCTCCAGATAAGCAGGAGTTAGAAAAATTCTGTTGGGATAGGTTGCAGAATGGACGTGTTATCCCTGGATATGGTCACGCTGTACTAAGATGTCCTGACCCAAGATTCACTGCATTCTTATCTTTTGGAAAGAAACATATTATAAATGATAATATCTTTTCTATTGTTGAAAAACTTTATGAGGTTGCACCTAATGTTTTAAAAGAACATGGTAAAGCCAAAAATCCATGGCCTAATGTGGATGCTGCATCGGGTTCACTATTATATTTTTACGGGTTAAAAGAATTTAATTACTATACGGTACTATTTAGTATATCACGTACCATGGGTATTATTTCTCAAATGGTAATCAATCGCGCAATGGGTATACCCATTATGAGGCCAAAGTCAATTACTACTGAATGGGTTAAAAAAAATACCTGATTTATTTAATTGGTCCATTGATTCCTTTTTAACAAAAGCCATTTTTTCTTCTAAAGATAAATCTTATTTTTTATTTATGAGATGGGTTATTCCAATAGATCTATGTTTTCTTATATTTGTCGGTTGTGCCTCACACCCTGTAATTAACCCTCATTTGCCAGAAGCTGGAAAATCAAGAAAAGGTTATGCGTTATCTGTAGAAAATGTGGCCCCTTATATGTGGTATCGTAAAGGAATTAGTGATAAAAGTGAAATTGGTTTTCGCGTTGGATTGCCTATATATGGTACTGGCATTGACTATAGCCGTGTAGTTTTCCATAAAGAAAATAAATGGGATCTAATCAATTTAGCATGGTCTTTAAACCCAAATTATAACATTGATGCTACCTACTATAAATTCAAAACAAATAAAGCAGATAATGGTTATCTAAAATCGAGATGGATAGGGTTCAGAGGAATGATCATCCAGAATGGCATTACTAATAACTCAAGTAACCGACTTGGCTTACTAATGGGGTTCCAGTCCAATCCACGATGGGGGGTAGAATTTGGTTATTTTCATGACCCAGCATCATTGCCAATCAAACAATTATTTAATCCAAAATATGATCCGAGCTCACCAGATAACCCGCCAAGATTTGCAGATAAACCCATGAAAGATTCTGCTACCGGATTTCCTTCAGAATTTTCGCGATTAACAGGACTGTCTCTGAGTATTTTCTTTGATATTGATGCGCCTAAGAAAAAAAATGATAAAAAATAATTGTGTCTCTAGTAGAAACAATTAAGGGGCATTTTGATCGGTGCGTTATTTCAAAATATGACGGACTTTCAATTGATCATCCAATTATTTTTTTAAATTCAATAAAAAATATTATTGGTGATGATAAGGATCAGCCATCAAAAATATTATTGAACTCATTAGGTCAAACATCAAATCAATATCCTAAAAGAGAAGATGACCAAGAGTTTCTAGATCAAATTGCAAAAAAAGGCATAGGACTTACAGTATTTACATCTGACTTAATCGAATCATGTGCAAATTATGATTATGAAAAAATGGAGCAAGAAGCAGCTCGACTACATTTAGTAAGCGAGAATGGATTAAGTGCTTTTGAGATTCTGATTGAGCTTGCTTTGCACGATTTTAATCGATTAGGGTTGTTCACATATCATTTACATCGTGTAATGAATTTTGATAAAGAAATAGTTGGAACATGGCATTATACTCGATGTCTAATAAAAGAAATAGTAAAAACAGAATTACCACATGCTCATGAAAATATTGAAATCAAATTTGATATAGATAATAATATTTATAATAATCAAATTGGAACTTTGACATCAGCACATAGACTATGGAATATTGATTCAATTAGGAAGTTAGGTTTTGTTCGAGAAATTTCTTATTGGTTATCAAAACAAGAATCAAATTCAAAAACAATAATTAATGAAAATAAAGAAATCTCCGATCTGTCAAAGTATGTAAAAAGTGGGGGAAGATATTTTATTGAGATTGCTGAAGAATTAATTGATAGCCCAAAAAAAATTATTGAACTTGAGTCTCTTCGATATTTGTCAAATAATGCAAATCCAATACATCTGTCATATATTTCTAATCGAATTATGAATTTATTATAATGAATATAGCTGGTTACAAGCTCTATAGTATTGAGACAAGTCGATTCGGGCTAGATGGCGGAACTATGTTTGGAATTATTCCTAAGGCATTGTGGGAAAAAGAGGCCCCATCAGATAAGAATAACCGGATTGAAATAGTCACAAGATCATTATTATTAGTTGGCCATGATCGTAAAATATTAATTGATACTGGGAATGGTGATAAATGGCAAGAGAAGTTTAAATCAATGTATAATATTGATACCGAATCAATTAATTTGAGTTTATCATTGTCAAAATATGGATTTTCACCTGATGATATAACAGATGTCTTTTGTACTCATTTACATTTTGATCATATTGGTGGAAATACAAAAATAATGAATGAAAAATTGGTACCTGTTTTTCAAAATGCAACTTATTGGATGCAGAATGAAAATTGGGACCTTGCAAATTCTCCTTCCGAAAGAGATCAAGGTAGTTTTTTGAAAGACGACTGGTCTGTCTTAGCACAAAATGGAATGATAGAACTAGTTGATGGTAAGGAACCTTTCTTACCAAATATTGAAATAGAATTATCATATGGCCATACAATTGGAATGATGTTACCAAAATTAACTGATGGTTCAGAAACTATTATGTATATGGCAGATCTAATTCCAATGGCTGCACATATCCCTTTGCCATGGATCATGGGATACGATATTCATTCAGGTTTAACACTTAAAGAAAAAAGTAAATTAATACCTAAGGCAGTTGAAGAAGATTGGACAATATTTTTTGAACATGATCCTTTACATCAAGCTTGTAAAGTCCACTTTGATGGAAAGCATTATAGATTAAAAAAATCAGTAATTATAAGTGAATAACTCAGATAAGATGTCCGAGCTTTTTCAAAGAGGTTTGGATGAATATGACAAAGGAGAATATTTTGAAGCTCACGAAGCATGGGAAGACTTGTGGTCTGATTATAATTTCCCAGATAGAAAATTTGTCCAAGGATTGATTCAATTATCTGTAAGTTTTGTTCACTTAGGTAATGGAAATTTAACAGGCGCCAAAAACTTATTAAAAAAATGTCAACAAAAGTTTGAGGATTATAACGGTATGCATCGCGACATAAATCTTTCAGATTTGAAATCTTCTATTGAGGCTGTTGAAATAGTTTATAGTGAGTTAAATGATTGTAGAGATTTTGATTGGGATCTTGTGCCAGTCTTGAAAAGTTAAAATGAAAAATATTGCATTATTTATAAAAGATTTTCAAAAAGGAACAGAGCTATCAAATCATTTAGTTGAAATGGATATAGATATTACTTTTGCTGAATCCATTTATGATTTACCGGATCATTGCGAAATTGGTATTATTGATTTAGATGAAGAAAAATTTGCCGACCAAGATTTTGTTGCTGAAGTGAAAAACCAAAGTGGTATCACTTTAATTGGATATATGGACAAAGTGAAGAAAGGTCTTCTAGATGATTATAAGTCAATTGGATGTGATATGATATTGCCAAAAGCATCTATAGCAAAAAATATAAAAAGAATATTGATAGAAATGTCGAAGTGAGGGAAACTAACACTGATAAAAAAGCCCGAGCTAAAAAAGTAGTTGAAGTTCTTAAAGAAAATTATCCTGATTCAAAATGTTCACTAAAC
>NZWI01000018.1 GCA_002701875.1 Fidelibacterota bacterium | reverse complement strand
AATTCTAAACGTGAAATAGAGTAGATCACTTCATTATTTCTTTGCCCATAAGGCTGAAGAGTCATTTTGCCATCTAGGTCGTGTATCATTCGCCCTTTCATCGGTATCATCAAATGTTTGATTTCTTTATATACGCCAACTTCCTTAAGTGCTCTTATTCCTCTTATCGAGAGAGCCAAATTAATGGACCTTCCTGCAGGAATATTTTTTATCCTCATATCAGATCGTTTTTCGTATATATCTACGTTGTATCCATGGTGAGTTAAATATGTTGCCATTAAAGGTCCTGAAAGACCTGCTCCAATTAAAGTGATTTTATTATTATGCATTAATCGAGTTTTTTAAAACTTCAGCTACATTAAATATATCTAAATAGGTATTAAATAAAGGATGTGGTGCAAATCTTATGACATTTGGCTCGCGCCAATCACATACTACCCCCCTCTCAGTTATAGATGTAAAGGTTGAATGTCCATTAGGCACTATAATAGAAAGTTGGCAGCCATGTTCATCAGGGGTAATAATTTTAATTTGTGGCAGGTTCTCTTTAATTAGATAAGCTAGATAATTTGATATTAGCTGTCCTTTTTTACTTACTTTATCCATTCCAACTTTGTCAAAAATATCCATCGATGCAATTAAGGGGGCCATGCCAAAAATAGGTGCATTACTAATTTGCCAACTCTCAGCAGTATCGATTGGTTTAAAATTACGATTCATTTCAAAACGCGTTGCTTTGTCATTACCCCACCACCCTTCAAGTCTTGGTCCATTCCATTTATGATGTTTTTCATGAATAAATATTCCAGAGGGTGCGCCAGGACCTGCGCATAAATATTTATAACTACACCAGGCAGCAAAATCAATATTCCAATTATGAAGGCGCAACTCAATATTGCCAGAAGCATGTGCTAAGTCAAAGCCAGCAATTGCTTCTACTGAATGAGCTGCTTGAGTTATAGCTTTTAGATCAAAAGCTTGTCCAGTGTAATAATTTACGCCACCCATAAGAACCATTGATAATTCGTTGCCACAATTTTCAATGGTTTTAACAATATCTTCTGTTCTAAGACTATATTCATGCTCTCGAGGTTTTAATTCTATTATAGTATTATTTGGTTCTAAACCGTGAAGTTTAATTTGAGAATCAATTGCATATTGATCTGATGGAAATGCGCCACTTTCAATAATGATCTTATATCTATTATCTGTAGGTTGATAAAAAGAAATCATCAACAAATGCAGGTTCACTGTAAGGGCGTTCATAACAACTATTTCTGAATTTTCTGCACCTACCAATCGTGCAGTAGTTTCAGTTAATCTTTCATGAAAATGTTCCCATCGACTATGCTGTCCTAAAGCACCTTTCTCCTGCCAAATATTTAATTCTTTATCAATATGATTTTGAACGGATTTTGGTTGTAAGCCCAAAGAATTACCGCATAAATATATTACTTCTTCACCACTATTTGTTTTTGGGTAATAAAATTTCTTCCGATATGAGCTTAGAGGATCATTGTTATCTAAGTTTGTTGCGAAATTTTTAGTTTTATCAAATTTCATAGAAATTATGAGGTAAACCTAACCAATCGAGGGAGTTTTTAGATAATATCATCTCTTTTGTTTCTTTAGAGTAGTCAGAGGATTCTATTATTTTACCTGGTTCTAAATCACCGAGGGGAAATGGATAATCAGTACCAAGCATAATTTTATCCTTACCAAGTTTATCAATAAGAAGATTCATGGCATGAGGATCATGTACCAAACTATCAACCCAAAATTTCCCAAGATAGGATTCTGGGTCAATTTTATTATCTACAGCACATAAATCTGGTCTTACATTAAAACCATGTTGAATTCTCCCAATAGTCGCAGAAAATGAACCACCACCATGAGCAAAAGCAATTTTTAAATTGGGTAATCTTTCAAAAACCCCACCAAATATCAATGAACATATAGCCCTACTGGTTTCTGCTGGCATTCCCACTAACCAAGGTAGCCAATACTTATTTATTTCTTCTGTGCCTAGCATATCCCACGGATGAATAAAAATTGATGCTTCAAGTTCTGCAGCAGCTTCAAAAAATGGAAATAATTTTTCATCATTTAAATTTATTCCATTCACATTAGATCCAATCTGAACACCAAATAACCCTAGATCATTCATACATCTTTCTAGCTCAGATATAGCTAAGTCAGAATTTTGCAATGGAACGGTACCCAGTCCACCAAATCTTTTTGGATATTCATTTATAATATTTGCAATATGATCATTTAATAATTTTGAAAGATCTAATGCATCATTATCCTTTGCCCAGTAGCTAAACATTACTGGAACAGTGGAAAGTATCTGGACATTCACATTGTGATTTTGACATTCAGAAATACGTACTTCTGGATTCCAGCAGTTTGATTTTACCTCTCTAAAAAATTGACCATCTTTTAACATATTAGCACAACCTGTTTTATGATGATCTAATTGTATCCATCCCCCATATCCATATTTTTCTTTTAGATTTGGCCAGTTTTCTGGAAGTATGTGTGTATGAATATCTATTTTCATTTAGGAGGATCCTGAATTGAATTACATGAACTGCAAGTTCTAGCATCTTTATTTTTCCAATAAGCTTCAAATAAGGGTGGGAGTTGAGTTACAATATTTTCAAGATCCAATGAAACCTCGTGAAGTAACTGATCACACTCATCACAATACCATTGAAAAGCATCTAAATCTCCTTCTTCACGTTTATATTCAATAACGAGACCAATGGTCCCTTCATAACGTTGAGGTGAATGAGGTACATTTTTGGGTAGCAAAAAGATTTCTCCTTCTTTGATCGGTATATCAACTCTTTTATTATCAATAATTACTTTTAATAACATATCACCTTCTAATTGATAAAAGAATTCTTCAATCGGATCTACGTGATAATCTTTTCTACTGTTGGGCCCACCTACAACCATAATCATAAAGTCTCCTTGATCATAAACAACACTGTTACCAACTGGAGGTTTTAATAAATGTCTATTATCATCAATCCAATCTTGGAAATTAATTGGTGAAATCATTTTCATACAAAACTCCCTAATCGATTGTTGCAATACATTTTAGCTCAATGGCAATTGGAGTTGGCAATGAGGTTACTTGAACCGTAGTCCTACAAGGTTGATTATCTTTGAAATATGTGGAATAAATACGGTTATATGTTTCAAAATCTTTATCTATATCAGTTAAAAAAACTGTTATATCTACGAGATTTTCCCATTTACTTCCTGCTTCTTCTAATATTATTCTTACATTTTCAAACACAGCATGACACTGTGTTTCAATATCATAATCAATGATATTACCTGCCTCATCAATTTCAACACCGGGTATATCTATTTCATTACCTTTTCTGGGACCTACACCTGATAAAAAAAGAAGGTTTCCAACTTTTTTTGAATGTGGATATGAGCCTACGGGTTTTGGTGCCTTTGTTGATTCAATATTCATTATTTACTCCTACAAATATTTTTTGTCTCTGTAAAGAAGTCTAGTGCGTAATCCCCTCCTTCACGTCCCATACCAGATTCTTTCATACCACCAAAAGGTGTTCTAAGATCTCTTATTAACCAGCAATTAATCCAGATTACGCCTGCTTCTATTTTTGAAGAAATGCGATCGGCTTTATCATTATTTTCAGTCCAAATAGTGGCAGATAAACCATAAACACTATCATTGGCAATATTTATTGCTTCTTCTTCTGAATCAAATGATTGTAATGTGACTACAGGTCCAAATATTTCATCTTGATTGATTATAGATGTGTTGTCTAAGGAATCTATAATAGTAGGATTAATATAATAACCATTTTCGCATCTTCCTTTAATTTGAATAGGGCTACCACCTAACAATATTTCTCCCCCTTCATTTTTTGCTATTTTAATATATTTAAGAATTTTGTCAAAATGCCCTTTCGATGATATTGCTCCAAATTCTGTCTTATCATCTTTAGGGTCTCCTATTTTTATTCTAGAAACACGATCTATCAATTCAGATTTGAATTTATCATATATTGTTGATTCAATTAATAAACGTGATGTGCATAAACATATCTGACCCTGATTAGAAAAAGAAGATTTCACAATTGTATCTAGCATTTGAGAATAATTACAATCATCAAATATAATAGCAGCGTTTTTTCCTCCCATTTCCAAAGACAATTTTTTAAATGAATTTGCAGCCTCATTTACAATCTTTTTTCCAGTTTCTGTACCGCCAGTAAAAGATATTGCTTTAACGTCAGAGTGTTTGATTATAGCTGAACCAACTACATCACCTTTACCATGAATAATATTTAATACACCTTTAGGAAGATTTATCTTATTGCAGATAGAAGCGAGATTAAAAGCAGTGAATGGAGTTATCTCAGAAGGTTTTGCAATAACAGTGTTGCCAGCAACTAAAGCTGGTGCAATTTTCCAAGTAAATAAATATAACGGTAAATTCCATGGAGATATACACCCCACCACTCCTAAAGGGCTATGAATAATCGAATTAGATGAATAATCATTATTTATTTTAGATTCAAAATTAAAGGATTGAGCATGTTGCGCAAAAAACCTAAAATTTGATACAGCTCTTGGAATATCCATTTGTTTGGCAAGTTTTTCTGGTTTTCCAGTATCACGTGATTCGTATTCAGCAAATTCATCTATTTTATTCTCAATAGCATCGGCAATTTGATTTAAATATTCTGCACGTTTTTTAATGCTTAACGAGGACCATTCTAAGAATGAATTGTTAGCAGCATCTATCGCCTTATATACATCATTTTGATTTGAATCAACTACCCTACCATAGGTTTCTCCGGTAGCTGGCTCAATAACATCTATATATTCGTTTGATTCAGATTTAACAAATTCGCCATTTATATAATTAAGTATATGCTCCATTATGCACTAAATCGTCCACCATCTATTGCCAAATTATGGCCATTAATATATCCTGCAGCATCAGAAGCTAAAAAAGAAACGGCCTCAGCTATTTCTTGAGGTGAACCCAGGCGCTTAACAGAGGTATTATTTTCCCATAATTTATATATATCACCCTCATCAACTCCTGTTGATTCAGATTTAGATTTAGCAAGATCTTTCAACCTTGCAGTAGAGGTATATCCTGGCAGTATATTATTAACTGTTATGCCATATTCACCTAATTCAAGTGCTAATGTTTTGCCCCACTGAGCAACGCTTCCCCGTATTGTATTAGATACACCAAGGCCAGGAATAACTTGTTTAATTGAAGTTGAGATAATATTTATAATTCGTCCCGAATTAAGTTCTTTCATACCAGGCACCACAGCTTTAGCCATTATATGATTACAGATCAGTAGTCTTTCAAATCCAGCACGGAATTCATCTTCTTCTGCTTCAATTAGAGGGCCACCATGTGGGCCACCGGAATTGTTGACAAGTATATCTATTGACCTGCCATATTCATCTAGGAAAGCATTTATTTTTATTTTTAATTCATCAGGTTGATTAAAATCAGCACAAACGGTAGAATGTTGATCGGATTCATTAAGCTCATTACGTGTTAATTCGAGCTTTTCCTGATTTCTAGATACCAATATTATTTTGCATCCACGTTCTGCCATTAGTGTTGCAATAGCTTTGCCGATTCCATCAGTACTTCCACAAACTATTGCACATTTTCCATTTAAATTATTTCCCATTTTTTTTCCTTACATGATAATAAAAACCCAAGTCATCCTGAATTTTTGACGGTAATGTTGGTAAACTTGATCGAGGTATTAAAAAAGTTGTTAATTCTCTAATATCCTTAAATATTTGATGTTTTTCGGCAGTCTTATTTAGATATTTTGTACCAGTTGATCCTCCAGTACCAATTTTTTTCCCAATCATTCTAGAAACCATCAACACATGTCGATGTCTCCAAGTTGTAAATAGTTCATCTACATCAACCAATTTAGTTAATAGCTTGTACGGATTATATAATATTGGTTGATCCCTATAAAGTAGAATAAGCAAAGCTGCTTGTGTCGCCTGGTGCGATAAACGCCATTCACCATTCTCGACCATTTTTTTATGTTTCTTTTCATCAATTACAACACCAAAAGAACCTTTAGTTGACTGATGATGTTTCAAATGTATTTTTCTCTCTTTATCTGAGTAATTTTCATTATTTTCAATAAGAGATCGATCGTAACTCAACATTTCATTTATAGCTGCTTCATATTCTTTCCAAAATGAAGTTTTTCCCCAATTTAAAAAAGGTGTTCTCTCTAACCATTTCTCCATTAATACAAACAAATTATCGGCATCTTCACTTGTTTGAACTTCATTGCTATCATTTTTATTCAAATAAGATTTGTAGTTAGCATTTCCATATGTATATCGTTGATCTTGAAGCAAGCCTAATTTATTCTCTATTAATCTAAATTGTTTGCTTTGAAAACCTGAAGCTGGAACTAAGAATTCTCTAAAATCAAGGAAATCCATAGGCGTCATAGTCTCCAATACGCTAACTTGATCAATTAATATTTTTTGAATTTCAGTTATACGATCTAACCTTGATACACAAAGACCTATATTTGATTCATTGATTTCATTGATGGAAAAAATATTGATAATAGAGTCTAGTTCATAGAGAATTTGCTTAAACCATAATTCATAAACTTGATGTATAATAATAAATAACATTTCATCATGAGCATGTTGACCTTGCTTATCACTATTCAGTTGTTGAATTTTTAGTAATTTTTCTAATTCTAGATAATCTTGATAATATTCTGGTTTTTTTTCATCTTTCTTAGTCATTATTATTCCCAGTTAATTTAAATATAAATGGTCTTGATGGTGCAGCATCTAATACCATAGGGGGTATTTCAATTGTCATAATATAAGAACCGTCAATTATCTTATCATCAATATATGCCATTTCCGTAATTGTTTTTTTATATGGAGGTTTTTTTTCAAAAAATAAATGATGATTCCCCAAAATTCCCCCATCACTATAACGATCAATAGTTGGCGTATCTACAACTAAATGTTTAATACCGATATCATTTATGTATTGAATAGCATTTGTTGTAAAGAAAGGGGTATTTGATGAATTATATTTTTTATTCATTTTAGATAATGAATTGGGCGTTGTACGTATAACTAGCCCTTGTGAATTCTTAGGGATTTTTCCATTAATCATTGTCCGTGTAATCAATTTATCTCTATCCTTTAGAGGAAAATGGTAATTTTCATCGCAAAATTCTGAAGATACGGGTGAAACAGAAATTAGTTCCGTATAATAGTATTCATGTTTTAAAACATCGTTAATCGATATTGAATCTGATAAAATATGACCTGCACATTCAGTATGAGTTCCTGTACAATGAATGTTTTGTTCAATCGTTACTACATTGCACCCTTTTCCATCAGACGTTTCACCAATAAAGCCATCTTGATTCATTGGTCGAGCTTTTCCTTTTGGTGCATGATAAAAATTTGGCTGTTCTCCATTGTATTGATATGGTATTGATAAGCATCTACCATATCGATGATCAATAGAATAAGAATTATTTTTATCTTTAATTAATATTTTCATNCAATGATNGAATTATNCTTTTNAAAAATAGGACAAAAGAAATTANTTACAATGAAGAATTAATAGATTTCTCAGCAGCTTCAACAGTGTTCTCTACAAGCATAGCTATTGTCATAGGACCCACTCCACCAGGAACTGGAGTTATAGCGCCAGCGTGGTCAATCATTGATTCATAATCAGCATCACCAACCAGCTTGAATCCCTTTTCAGTTGAATCTTTAATTCTATTTATTCCAACATCAATAATTACGGTACCTTCTTTAACATCTTTATCAGTTAAATATTCAGGTGAACCCAATGCTAAAATTACTACATCAGCATTTTGAGTATATTGAGATATATTTTTTGTACCTGAATGACATAATGTTGTTGTGGCATTACTAAATTTCTTTTTCATGCTAGTTAATATTGAAATTGGTCTTCCAACAATATTGCTTCTACCAACAACTACAACATGTTTATTTGACAGATCTATATCATAATAATCTAGGATTCTCATTATACCCTTTGGTGTGCAAGGCACAAATCCTGACTTACCAGAGATCAAACATCCTAAGTTATATGGATGAAAACCATCAACATCTTTTTTTGGATCTATTGAATTGATAATTATATCATCATTAATTTGATCTGGTAATGGTAATTGAACCAAAATGCCATGAAAACTTTGGTTGAGGTTCAATTCTTGAATTTTAGAAATAATCTCATCTTGAGATACAGAATCAGAGAATGTAATAGTATCTGAATAGAGTCCTAGTTCATTAAATTTTTTAGTTTTGTTCCTAACGTACACTGCGGATGCAGCATTATCTCCCACTAATAACACCGCCAAACCAGGAATAATATCTGAAGACTTTAGTGAATCTATTCTTGGTTTAATTGATGTATAAAATGAAGAACTAACCTTTTTGCCGGATAGTATCCTTGTTTCCATAATATATTTTATTGCTATTGCTGGATAGCTTCTTCAACAACTTCAATCAATGATGAAACTCTTCTCTCTACTTCGCCATTACTTTTATCACGATTTCGTCTTTCAGCAAATAAATCATCAGAAATATTCATCGCCGCCAATATTGCAACCTTAGCTGGTACCTGTGGGGTAGACAATTCTTCTTGAACTTCGCGCATTTTTTCATCAACATACTCAGCTATATTTTTTATATACCTAGCATCAGCTGGAGCTTTAATTGTGTATTCTTGACCGTATATTGTTACTTTAACAAAATTTTCATTTCCATCCATAGTATTACTCATTTTAATTTATCTTAATTTAGCACCATATTCATTAGAAATCACTCGTATAATTTCATCTATAACATGGTTTACATCTTTATCTTCAAGTGTTTTAGTAGATGATTGAAAAACTAAATTTATTGTTACAGATTTTTTATTATTGCCTAGGGAGTTGTGACGAAAAATATTTATTGGGTCTACTGATTTAAGTATATCGTTACCATTTTCTTTAACAGTAGAAAGCAAACTTCCGATTAATATATTTTCTTCTAATACAAAATTTAAATCACGCTCAACCAGTGGATATGAAACAATACTATTAAATAGTGGAGTTTTGTTTGCTAATTCCATCAATAAATCCAAATCTAATTGAAAACCAAAAACTTCATTTATATCTAAATGCATTTTATCAGAAAATATTGTATCCACTTTACCTATAAATCCAAGTTGATGATTATTTGATTGAATTTCAAAACAATTAATAAGCCCGTCAGCTTTATTTTTAGTTTGATTAAAAGTTAAATTTTTGATGGATAGTCTATCCATCAAGTTTTTTACGCTACCCTTTAGTACATTAAAATTAAACCGCCTACCTTTTTTTCTATGCACAGTTGGCTTATTTAAATATCCATGAACAACACCTGAAATAACTAACTTTTCTTGAATTCCCTTTAAGCCTGGTTTATTTTGTTTATAAATATTTCCCCATTCAAAAATCATAATGTCAGGATTGTTATTTTTGTAGTTAAAATCAATATTTTCTAATAAACCTGGAAATAAACTCGTTCTAAGTTCACTCATAGTATCAGATAATGGATTCATTATTTTAACAGATTTTATTTTTAATAATGAGATTATATCTTTTGATTGTAATGAATTGTTAAAAACTTGTGAGAAACCTAATCCGGCCATGATTGAAATAATCTTATCTAAGCATTTATGAGGATCAGGTTCATTGGCATTCATTATGCTTTGATAATGATACTTTGATGGGATCTTATCATATCCATAAAATCTAATTATCTCTTCAATTAAATCTACATCTCTTTCAAGGTCAGGTCTCCACGACGGTATATCACATAACCATTGATTCTCAGATTTATTGTTAACATTGCAGCCTATTTTATTTAAAATATCATGGACAAAATCACTTTTAATTTTGACACCAGATAAGCTATCCAATTTTTCACGACTTAACGAAATTTGTGTTTCGATTAACTTTTTAGGATAAGGATCAACCATACCAGGAACCCAATCACCTATTGATAGATCTTCTATCAGCTTTATTACTCTCCAGAAAGCACTTTCAGATGCATTTGGATCTGCACCTCGTTCAAATCGTTTAGATGCATCTGTGGACATTCCTAATGACTTTGCTCCTTTTCTAATTGTTGGAGCATCAAAATAGGCACTCTCTATCAATATAGTTTTTGTTTGTGCCGATACAGCGCTATCTAAACCTCCCATTATTCCTGCAAGAGCCAATGGGGATTTACCGTTTGTAATTAATAATTCATTTGGAGATACATTTCGTTTAATTTCGTCTAATGTTGTTAGAGACTCTCCTTTTTTACCCCTTCTTATAAGTATTTGTTTAGAATTTAACTTGTCGTAGTCAAATATGTGGGTTGGTTGACCTAATTCCATCATAACAAAGTTTGATATATCAACTAAGTTATTTATGCTTCTTTGACCTATAGATTCTAACCGGTTAACAAGCCAATCTGGAGAAGGACCAACCTTCACATTTTTAACTATACCCGCTATATAACGTGGACAATCATCAGGGTTCTCAAATTTGAGAGAAATATATTTTTCAGCTTCATTTTTTTTATAAGGTATAGGATCAGCATCAAAAGGTTTTAAGGTTTTATTTAATTTTGCAGACAAATCTCTAGATACCCCTAAATGTGAAAAACAATCAGGTCGATTAGGTGTTATATCTAGCTCTAAAGTATTATTTAATGATTTAACATAATTGTTAAAATTTGATCCTACTTTAGCTTGTTGATTTAAAATCATAATTCCGTCATGTTCATCAGAGATTTTTAATTCCCTCTCAGAACATATCATTCCTTCGCTTACCTCACCTCTTATTTTTACCTTAGATATTGTAACCTCTCCAGGCAATGTTGTACCAACGGGTGCATAGGCAATTTTTTGGCCTTTATCTACATTTGGAGCTCCACAAACCACGGATAAAGTTTTTTTACCATTAAAAACTTTACATAAGGTTAATCTATCTGCATTAGGATGTTTAGTGCATTCTTTAATTTCACCAACTATTAAACCATCAATATTTGAATAATTGGTTCCGTATTCAGCTTCTAACCCAAGCATAGTAAGAATATCTGCAACTTTTTGGCTAGATATATTTAAATCAACAAACTCTTTTAACCAGTCAATTGAAATTTTCATCAGAATTGTTCCAAAAATCTCATATCGCCTTGGTATAGTAGTCGAATATCATCAATTTCATATTTAAGCATACAAATGCGCTCAATCCCCATACCAAATGCAAAACCCTGCCAAATATCAGGATCTATATTCACAGATTTAAATACTTCTGGATCAACCATGCCAGAACCTAGTATCTCAAGCCACTGCCCACTTTTTTCACTCCAAATGTCAACTTCTGCACTTGGTTCAGTAAATGGAAAAAAACTAGGCCTGAATCTCATTTTTGTCTGTTCTCCAAACATGCGTTTAACGAAGAACTCGAGAATACCTTTGTGATCAGCAAAAGATACGTTTTTATCAACATAAATACCTTCAACCTGATGAAAGAGACAATAACTCTTAAAACTTATTGCTTCATTTCTATAAACGCGACCTGGGACTATATATCTAAGAGGTGGTTCTTCATTTTCCATTAAATGAATTTGTACATTTGATGTATGTGTACGTAATACTGTATCTGGATCAATAAAAAAAGTATCCTGCATATCTCTAGCAGGATGTTCTGGTGGAAAATTTAATGCGCCAAAGTTATGAAAATCATCATCAATCTCTGGTCCATAAGCGATTGAAAAACCAACATTCATAAATATTGTTTTTATTTCATTCATTGTTTGTTGCAATGGATGAATGTAACCAGTCGGAAAGGATAAGCCGGGTAATGTATAATCTTCTTCTATTGAATCAATGTTAGAAGAAGATCTATCAACTATTTTAAAACTATTAGTTATTTCCTTTTTAAGTTGATTTAAATTTTTACCAATACTTGGTCGTTCTTTATTTGAAACATTGATTAATTGAGAGAAAAGATCAGATACAAGACCTTTTCTACCTAGATACTTTACATATAATAGTTCAATTGATTTAGAATCAGTGGGAAAGGGATCAGAATCGGTTCGAAAATTATTTCGAACCGATTCAATTGATTCCTTTAAGTTCATCAACTATCGATGGCCTTAGCCAACTGGGCAAAAGCATTGGGCTCATTCATGGCCATATCAGCTAATACTTTTCGGTCCAATTCGATACCTTTTGCTTTTATCTTTGAGATAAACTGTGAATAGGAAAGGCCATGTTGCCGCGCAGCTGCATTAATACGAATAATCCAAAGACGTCTAAATTGACGTTTCTTCTGTCTTCGGTCTCTATATGCATATAATCCAGCTTTTTCAACTGCATCTTTAGCAGCTTTAAAATTGCGGCTCCGGGCACCATAGTAGCCCTTGGCCTGCTTCACTATTTTACGATGTCTTCTGTGCCTGGGCACAGAACTATTTGCTCTAGGCATTATCTTCTCCTAATCATTTAGCAAGCATTCGGCGTACGCGCTTTTCTTCCGATGCATCAACAATATCTGATTGACGCATTTTTCTTTTAACGCTATTGCTACGACGAATGAGCATATGACTATGGTTTGCTTTGTTTCGTTTTATTTTACCAGTCCCGGTTAAACTAAATCGTTTAGCGGCACTGCGTCTTGTTTTTTGCTTTGGCATTGACTTACTCCTATTTTCCAGTCAAAACAATCGTCTGTCGACGACCTTCCAATTCTCCATGTTTTTCAACTTCTGCAATATCTGAAAGCATCTCTACAACTCTATTTAATACATCTAGCCCTAGGTCTAGCCTTGACATTTCTCTACCTCTATACATAAGAGTTACCTTTAATTTGCATCCATCTTCTATAAATTTTCTACCGCGATTTACTTTCGTGTCTAAATCATGATCATCAATTCTTGGCCGAACACGCATTTCTTTAATTTTTACAACATGTTGTTTTTTCTTGCTGGCCTGTTGCTTCTTTTTTTCTTCATATTTCAATTTGCCATAATTTAATATCTTTGCAACCGGTGGCTTGCTATTTGGCGAAACTTCTATTAAATCTAAACCAACATCTTTTGCACGCTCTATTGCTTCATCTAGTTTAACAACGCCTAATTGCTCTCCACTTTCAGATATTAATCGTACTTCATCAGCATTTATTTTTTCATTTATTTTGATCTTATTTACTTTCGCGATAAGGTAAACTCCTTTTGTTTATTTCCGTTGTAAAACGCTCTATCAAGCTATTCACTTCAACTGTTTCTTGTTCATCAACAAACCGCCTTCGAACCGTTATTGTGTTATCTGCAGATTCTTTTTCACCTACAATTAGCATAATAGGAATTCTGCTGATTTCAGCTTGACGTATCTTGGCGCTTATTTTATCAGGGCGATTATCTAATTTAACTCGCATCCCGACATCTCTAAATTTACTTTCAATTGATTGTGCATAAGCATGAGTTTTTTCAGAAACAGGTAAAATCATAATTTGTGTTGGTGATAGCCATAATGGGAAGTCTCCACCATAATGTTCAATTAAAAACCCAATAAATCTCTCATGTGTACTTAATGGTGCCCTATGAATACATAGTGGAGTTTGATTTTGTCCTTTTTCATCAGTAAAAGATAGATTAAAACGTTTTGGAATTGCAAAATCAACTTGGTTAGTTGCTAATGTAAACTCTTTGCCAATTGCACTCCATACTTGAACATCTATCTTTGGACCATAGAAAGCAGCTTCACCTGGAATTTCAATATAATTAACGCCACCTGATTTTAATGCATTTCTTACTGCATCCTCTGTTTCAAGCCATAATTCAGGCTCATCTATATATTTATTACCTAACTCAGAGGGGTCATGTAAACTAAGGCGCATTTCATATTTTTCAATTCCAAAAATTTCAAAATATTCTAGATACATATTACACACATCTAAAAATTCCTTATCAAAATCAGTTTTTGAACAATAGATGTGTGCATCATTCATTTGCATACTTCTGACGCGCATCAGTCCAAATAACTGTCCCGATTTTTCATATCGATAACATGTCCCATACTCAGCTATCCTATATGGTAGATCACGATAGCTTTTTGGAGTGGCATCGTAAATTTTGTGATGATGAGGACAATTCATTGGTTTAACATAATACTCAACACCATCAACGTCCATCGCTGGATACATTGAGTCTTTATATAGATCTAAATGTCCTGATTTTTTGTATAAATCCCCTTTAGTAAGATGTGGAGTGCGTACCTGTTTATATCCATGTTTTCCTTCTGTTTCTTTCGCAAGTTTTTCAAGTTCATCAATTATGGTAGCACCATTTGGTAGCCATAATGGCAATCCTGGACCTACTTCATCATCAAAAGTATAAATTTTTAATTCTTTTCCTAATTTTCTATGATCCCTTTTTTTGGCTTCTTCTAAAAAATGTAAATAATCTTTTAGTTCTTTCTTTGAAGAAAAAACTGTACCATAAATTCTTTGGAGCATTTTATTTTTTTCATCACCACGCCAGTACGCACCAGAAGTACTTAATAACTTAAAATATTTAATTTTTCCTGTTGATGGAACATGTGGGCCACGACATAAATCAATAAAATCACCTTGTTGATACGCAGAAATTTGATCAGATGAATCTATTTCATTGATGATTTCAACTTTATATTTTTCTCCTCGTTTATCAAATAATTTAATAGCCTGATCATGATCTAATTCAGATCTAGATACAGATAGGTTTTCTTTTGCTATATCCTTCATCTTATTTTCGATTTTATTTAAATCATCATCAGAAAATGTTTCTTCAATGTCAAAATCATAATAAAACCTGTTTTCAATGGTTGGACCAATAGTTATTTGACTATTTGGCCATATTGATTTCACAGCTTGAGCCATTAAGTGTGCAGTGCTGTGTAATAAGACATCATGGCCTTCATTAGTAGAACCAGTATGCAATGTTAATTCACAATCTTGAGTAATTTGAGTTGTAGCATCTACTAATTCGCCATTTATACTAGCAGCAACAGTATCTTGAGCAAGTCTTTCTCCAATGCTCTGGGCAACCTCTAAAGGTGTAATGCCAGAATCAAATGATCGATCAGATTTATCTGGTAAAGTAATTTTTATTTGGCTCATAAATATTTATACTAATCAAATTATTATGTGGGCGATAACGGAGTTGAACCGCTGACCTCTACGATGTCAACGTAGCGCTCTAACCAACTGAGCTAATCGCCCTTTAAAACAACTAAACAATTTAATTGGGTTAATAGTTACGTCGGAAAAAGTTTTTATCATTTAATTCTCAAAATTTTCTGTGCTAGATAAAGATGCCTGATATGAACTACTATTCGATAATACATCTAAAGCAACTTGAACAGTTTCATCGTTTTTGAGAGCTTGCTTAAGACGTCCTTCAGTTCCATTAAATAATCCTGCAAATTCTAATAAAATTAATTCTCTAATTTCATCTTGTTCAGATTCTCTTCTTTTATCTTCTTCTCTATCATAAAAATCGCTGAGAAGATTTAATGCATCATTAGCTCTAATATCTGTTGAATCCAACTCTGAAATTTTTTCTATTACAATATTTAACTCTTTTTCACCAGGAAGATCAACACTCTCTTTACTTTCAGTATAGTTTTTAAATTTATCTAATAGACTATCATCATTTAAAACAGATTTAAAAGAAGCATAATGGTGCTTGTTCTCTTGAGAAAATGAATAAAAATACCCACTACGCCAATACTGGCTAGTCAATGATTTCATAGTGCTTGGTTCAATAGTTGAATCTGGAGTGATTCCACCGTTGCCATATACTGTCCTGCCACCTATAGTTGTAAATATTGAATCTTCATCTGATGCATTCATAATATATTTATTATCAATGTAATCGCGTTTTTGTATAAAACGTCCACTTGGTATATAATATCGAGCTGTTGTGATTTTAATGCTACGCTTTTCATCAAATGAATATTGAGTTTGGACTAGACCTTTTCCAAATGATTTTTGACCAATTATAATGCCTCTATCTAAATCTTGGACAGATCCTGCAACAATTTCACTTGCTGAAGCACTTCCTTGGTTGATTAATATTGCGATTTTTACATCTTTAGGTATTATCGGGTCCCTTCTAGAAGAAAATGTTCGATTTGAATCTTTAGTCCTTCCTTTTGTAGATACTAAAGTTGTGTTTTTTACAGTCATCATATCTAACATGGAAATTGCAGATGTTAATAAACCCCCAGCGTTGTCCCGAAGATCAAATATTAAAGCAGTCGCATCGTTATTCAATAATGTTGAAATAGAATTTTGCATTTCAAAAGGTGTATTTCTATTAAACCTATTTAATCTAACATATCCTGTATCTTTTGAAAGCATTCCTGAATATGTTACAGTTTTAACAATAATTTCAGATCTAATTAAGCTAAAATCAATTGGATCATCATCTCCAAATCTCTTAATCGTTAATTTAACTGTAGAACCTTTTTCACCTCTAATCTTAGCAGCAGCTTCATTAAAAGAATATTCTTTCACATCAATATCGTCAACTTTAAGAATAATATCCCCACTTATAATTCCAGCACTTTTTGCCGGGCCACCATCCATTGGCGCTACAACAGACATTGTATTATTTCTATAACTTAATTGTATTCCAACTCCACCATATTTACCCTTACTCAGTACGTTAATATTATGCTGCTCATCATCAACCATGAATTCGGTGAACGGGTCAAGTTTTTCAGTTATTCCATTAATTGCAGCTTTAGTAAAAGCCTCAGGGTCTATTTGGTGAACATAGGTTGAAAAGATTTGATTATATACACGATTAATCAATTCTTGAGATTTACTTATTTTGCGATAATAACTTGATTGAGTAAGAGCTAGAGAAAAAATTCCAATAACAATCGTGATGGGCAATAATAATTTTAATATAAATTTTTTCATTATAAATATTTTCTTTGTTTTATGTGACTAATAATAATATCATGAATATTATCAATTGAATCGTGACCGTCTATTATTAAATATCGGCTTTGAAATCGTTTCGCTATCTCTAAATAAGCATTACGGACGCGGCTTTGCAGTTCAATTCCTGCCATTTCAATTCGATCTTTCTCTTGATTCTTTCTTTTTAAAGCTTCCTCTGGAAGAACATCAATATAAAAAGTTACATTAGGTTCTATATCGTATGTAGCAAATTGATTTAACCTTATTAACCACTCTATATCGATTTGTCGACCTCCACCTTGATAAGCTAATGTAGAATCTGAATACCTATCTGCTACTACATGAAGTCCTTTATTTAGATTAGGTATGATTATTTCATGCGTTAACTGAGAACGGCTACCAGTCATTAATAAAGCTTCTGTTCGATCACTAATATCTTCTAAATGGCGATTAAGCAAAATCTCTCTGATTTCCTCGGAAATTTGCGTTCCTCCTGGTTCACGTACGAATATAGCAGTTTTCTTTGTTTTATTGAAGAATTCAACCAATTTCTTAACTTGAGTACTTTTTCCACAGCCATCTATACCTTCAAACGTAATGAATTTTCCTTTAGAAGTAGACATTTGGATCATCCTTGCCTATTACTATAACAAATTCACCTTTTGGTTTATTTGTATTATAATGTGATAATATATCAGAAACCCTACCTCTCATTATTTCTTCAAATTTTTTACTTAATTCTCGACCTATAGCAATTGGTCTATCTCCTATATACTCTAAGATATCATTTAAGGTCCTTACGAGCCTATTTGGGCTTTCATAAAATATTATAGTAGCATCTATATCTTTTATTTTTTCTAATTTACCTTTACGTCCTTTTTTATGAGGAAGAAAGCCTTCGAATATAAATCTATCTGTGGGTAAACCCGAAGCGACTAATGCAGCTAACGAAGCTGATGCGCCTGGAATTGATTCTACTCGACAATCTGAGTTTATAGCTGCTCTTATAAGTCTGTATGCTGGGTCACTAATTCCAGGAGTTCCCGCATCAGTTATAAGCGCAATATTTTCACCATCAATTAAATGGTCAATTAGCTTTGGTATCCTAGTATATCGATTATGTTCATAATAACTAATAGTCGGTGTTGAAATATTATAATGAGATAACAAAACTTTTGATCGACGAGTATCTTCAGCTGCAATAAGCGATGAATCTTTAAGAATTCTAATCGCTCGAAACGTTATATCTTCTAAGTTTCCAATCGGAGTTGATACAATATAAAGGACACCTTTTTCTATCATAAACTATATATGATTTAATGCTCGATCAATCATATCTAAACCTAAATCTATTTCCGAAGTCGAAATATTTAAATGGGGTCTAAATCTAATAGATTTATTACCGCATCCAAGCATGAGAGCTCCTTCTTCAGCGATTAAATTAACGACCTTATCT
This sequence comes from Fidelibacterota bacterium, assembly GCA_002701875.1. Taxonomy (GTDB): domain Bacteria; phylum Fidelibacterota; class Marinisomatia; order Marinisomatales; family TCS55. The sequence goes on along the minus strand of NZWI01000018.1, from coordinate 8,889 downwards.
CTTAATTCAGTTGTTGGTAAATCAAATGCTCCAAATAGTCCCTTGTTTCTAACATTTGATACACTATCATGGTTTTCATCTAATCTTTTCAATCCTTTACTTAAATACTTACCATTCTTACTGGCTTGAGAAACTAAGTTTTCATTTTCTATAATTTCTAAATATATAGTAAATCTCACCATATCAACTAGGTTTCCTCCCCAAGTTGAATTTAATCTACTAGACTCTTTAAATACATGTCCCTCTACTTCATCTAATCGATCACCAGCAAATATTCCACATACTTGTGTTTTCTTACCAAAACTAATGATATCAGGTCTCGTATCAACGCTCTCACATTCACAATCAAAGTATTTTGATGTAAAAAGTTGATGAGCCCACATTTCCCCAGTAATACCGACCCCTGTTTGTACTTCGTCATAAATAAGTAAAAAATCATTTTCATTAGCCAATGATCTTAATTCTTTAAAAAATTCACATCTAAAATGATTGTCGCCACCTTCACCTTGTATTGGCTCGATAATGAGTGAGGCAATATCATTAGGATTCTCATGTAAGGATGATTTTATTTGATCTATAGCCTGTTTTTCCAAATTAATAACATTTTGCAAAGATTGATCATCAAGTGGATAGTGAATTTTAGGGCTATCAATTCGCGGCCAATCAAATTGAGGATAATACATGGTTTTTCTAGGGTCAGGAGAATCTGTAAGACTCATAGTATATCCAGTTCTTCCATGAAAACATTCTTTAAAATGTATGACTTTTGATCCTTTTTCACCATTTCCTGAATCAAGATTTTTTCTAACTTTCCAATCAAATGCTGTTTTTAAAGCATTTTCAACACCCAAAGCACCACCTTCAACATAAAACGCATATGGTAAGTAATCAGGCTGAGCAACTCGACCCATTGTATCGACAAAGTCAGCCATTTCAACCGAGTAAACATCTGAATTAGTAGGTTTATTAAGCGCAGCTGAAGTAAATCGGTCTTTATTTTCTAGAACATAAGGATGATTGTAACCTACTGGCATCGATGCAAACATTGAAAAGAGATCTAAATATTCTCTCCCATCTCTTGAATCAATAAGCCAAACTCCATGACTTTTTTCTAGATCAATTACGGGATCCATACCATCTGCAAGCATATATCTATTAATAGCTTCTCTAACCTTATTTCCTGTAATATTACTCATTTATATTCCTTTATTGTTGAATATATATTAATTATCTAAATTAAATTCTATACCTTGCGCAAGGGGCAACTCTTTACTCCAGTTGATTGTATTTGTTTGTCTACGCATGTATTGTTTCCATGAGTCAGAACCGGACTCCCTTCCGCCTCCAGTTTCTTTTTCACCGCCAAAAGCTCCGCCTATTTCTGCGCCAGAAGTACCTATATTAATATTTGCAATACCACAATCACTTCCTCTTTGGGATAAAAACTTCTCAGCGTTGGTTACATTTGTTGTAAACAGCGATGATGAAAGCCCTTGGGGTACATCATTATGCATATAAATAGCATCATCGATATCTTTATAAGTCATAATATATAAGATAGGTGCAAATGTCTCTTCCTGAACAATTTCCCAATCATTATCAGCTGAAGCTATAGTAGGTTGGACATAAAAACCCTTACCGTCTATAGTTTTACCACCAAAATGTATTTCTCCACCAGATTTTTTAACAATATCAATAGCATTTAAATATGCATCAATAGCTTGATCATTTACCAAAGGTCCCATTAAAGTATTGCTATCTAGCGGATCTCCTATATTTACTTGCTTATATGCATTTAAAAGCTTTTTTAGGAATGAATCATAAATAGATTCATGAATAATAATTCTTCTAGTTGACGTGCAGCGTTGCCCAGCTGTGCCCACTGCCCCAAATACTACTGCAGGGATAACTAATTCCATATCAGCAGTTTCATCAATGATTATGGCATTATTGCCACCCAATTCCAATATTGTTTTACCAAAACGCTCGGATACTACAGAACTTACATGTCGACCCATATTAGTTGACCCCGTAAAGGAAACAAGGGGTATTTGTTTATCTTGAATTAATTTCTCACCAATGACGGATCCTTTGCCTATTAGAATAGAGAAAATTCCACTATATCCNTTACGCTCCATTACTGAATTACATATATGTTGTACTGCAATTGCTGTAAGAGGTGTTGATGAAGATGGNTTCCAAATGGTTGNATTGCCGCAAATAGCTGCAATAAATGCATTCCAAGCCCATACAGCAACAGGGAAATTAAATGCTGATATTACTCCAATTGTTCCTAACGGGTGCCACTGCTCATACATACGGTGATCGGGCCGTTCAGAGTGCATTGTTTTTCCATAAAGCATACGCGATTGACCAACTGCAAAGTCAGCAATATCAATCATTTCTTGAACTTCTCCATCTCCTTCTTGCTTAATTTTACCCATTTCCATCGAAACTAATGTACCAAGAGCATCTTTTTTCTCTCTTAGAGCATCCCCCATTGCTCGAACTAGTTGCCCACGTATTGGAGCTGGAACTTTGCGGAATTCTTTAAATGCATCAATCGAAGCATTTAAAATGTTATTATAATCTTCTTTGGTGGATTGGTGCACTGAAGCAATGAGCTCACCATTAGAGGGATTAATAGATTCTATTAATCCACCATCTTTCGATTTGGACCATTGGCCGCTCCCAGAGCAGGCGCCGAAATTGAATTCATCGATCCCAAGTTCCGATAAAATTGGATTCATGTTATATCCTTTTCGAACATTATGAAATTATACATCAATTATTACAACTATAAAACGATGGCGAATATACATCACCAGTTAAACTGTTTTTGAAGAAATCTCATTCTATTATTTATAAGCATAGAACGAAAATTAAAACGACTGGGCTTGTAAATATTAACGAATCAAATCTATCTAAGACGCCACCATGGCCCAAAAGCAATTTCCCTGAGTCCTTAACACCTGCATCTCTTTTAAACATTGATTGTACAAAGTCGCCTAATTGGCCAATTACACCAACAATAAAGGATAGTATTAAAATATCAAAGATTGTTAGTGATTGATAAATAAATCCCAACTGATCCATAATATAAAATGATAAAAATGCCCCTATAATTCCACCAATGAATCCCACAACGGTTTTATTTGGACTGATGCGTTCAATTAGTTTTTGTTTACCCCATAACCTACCAAATATATAAGCAGCTGAATCACAAATCCATACAGTTACAACCATAGATATTGTGAAATTTCCTCCATTCATTTCATCCCAATTCCTTAGTGCAATCATTGCGCCTAGTAAGAATGCGGGGTATAGTAGCCCGGAAAGGGTAATTGAAATATTATAAAAAGGCTTTTGATGTCCTGAAAACATTTCATAAAAAAGATATGTTATAATTAATAATAATAAAGCTGATACAATAAAGACTCCATCAACATATGGAAATTGATTATAAAAATAACAGATTATTAGAGTTAAAGGGATTCCTAATATGTAGCTAGGCTCTAGACCTTCTTCGGATTTTAAATTATAAAATTCAACAACACATAAACATACTACTATTGTAATAAACCCTGAGAATAAAAGGCCACCTACTTGTAAAAGATATATAACTGATGGTATGCCCAATACAATAATTGGAAGCCTATTTGATAAAGTGCTTTTCATTTTATAACAGTATCTCCATTAGTTTTCATTTGAATATATTTATTATCAATCCAAATGTTTCATATATTTACCATCACCCCATTCAATGACTTCTACTTTAACTTTGGTAGTACCCTGGCTTACAAATCCAAGTTTTAAAGCTGCACCATAAGAACAATCTAAGATTCTACCTTTCACATAGGGACCTCTGTCATTAATTCTTAAAATTAATGATTTATTATTCTCTAAGTTCGTAACTCGCGCAATAGTATTCAATGGAAGAGTTTTATGAGCTGCCGTAAGTCCATACATGTCATATACTTCACCATTCGCTGTTAATTTACCGTGAAAATCCTTTGCGTAAAATGAGCTTACACCTTTAATAAGTTTCTTATGTTTAATTTTTCCTTTAGTCTTCAATGCGGGAGTTGATTTTTTCTTGGTGGATGAAGGTTTTGAAGGGCCAGTGCGGTATCGTGGTGAGTTTGAACATGAAAATAAATTCAATATCATTATTGATAGAATAAAATATTTTAATAGCGACTTCAAGACAGCAACTTAGCCTTTCCTACCATATCCTTTACTGAATCCCATTTAGAATTTTCTACTGTTTGATTTAACTCATCAATAATTCCTTCACCAGTACCTGGATCTCTATAATTTGCAGTACCAATTTGCACAGCTGATGCACCCGCGAGAATATATTCCATAACATCATTGCTTGAGACAATTCCACCAATTCCAATAATTGGAATTGATAATTTTTGGTATAATTTATGTACAGCAGCAAGTCCGATTGGCTTGATTGCTGGGCCGGAAAGTCCTCCATAAGTGGTATATATATTACTTTTACCACTATTAGAGTCAATACTCATACCTACGACAGTATTAATTGCAGAGACGGCATCTGCGCCCGCATCTTGCGCTCCCATACCAATCGACACTATATCTGAAACATTTGGACTCAATTTCATAATTAATAAGCGATCAGTTCTTTTTCTTAATTCAGATGTGAGCTCAGCTGTCATTGAATTATCTACACCAAACTCCATTCCACCTTTTTTTACATTAGGGCATGATATATTTATTTCAAATCCAACTAGATCTGACGAAACTGATTCAATCTTCTCAATAATCTCAACATACTCCATCAAATCAGTACCGGCAACATTCATGATTATTTTGGTTGAAACATTTTTATAAATAGGAAGCATTTCATCGATATATTTATCAACACCTATATTTGCTAAGCCAATTGAATTTATCATTCCAGATGAAGTTTCAACTATTCTAGGTGGCGGATTCCCTTCTCGTGGATGTAGAGTGATAGACTTTGTTACTATAGCACCTAATTTCTCTACATCAACAAGTTCAGGAGCTTCTGTTCCATATCCAAAAGTACCCGAAGCAACCCAAATAGGATTATTAAAAGAAACTTGTCCTATTTCGATACTATTCTTAGGCAAAATAGATATCTTCCGCTTCATATATAGGTCCATCTAAACATACTAACGAGTATTTTTCATGATAGCTATGTTCTTTAGGAGCCTTATTATTTTTATTTATAACACAACCTTGACACAACCCTATGCCGCAACCCATATAGCTTTCAACAGAAAGCTGCGTAGGGATTTCGTTTTTCAATGCAAAATCATGAATTGCTTTTAACATTGGTTCTGGTCCACAAGCATATATATGCGGATTATCTATTTTAGTGATGATCTTATCTAGTGGCACCATCACCGTGCCAGTTTCACCAATGCTACCATCATCAGTGGTAAGGTAAATCTTATTTTCAGGATCATGATCAATGAATTGTTCATTTGAATTTTTTGCACCAATAATGGTTGCGTAATCTATATCAGCTACGTGACACTGATCTTTTAAATTCAAAATAGGTGCCAGTCCTACGCCACCTCCTATTAAAATAGGAAATACATTTGAATCCCATTTTGTAAACACATTTCCTATGGGGCCTAGTAACTCAATAGCATCCCCAACCTTTTTCTTTGATAATGCTTCAGTAACATCACCAAAAATCTTGTAAATAATAGACAAAGTTGAATCTTCTACAGACGCAATACTCATAGGGCGACGCAAGGGATGATTCCAATCGTCATTTGGTAGAATATTAACAAATTGACCTGCACCAGCATATTCTTCTGCAATTTGTGGTGATTCAAATTGCATCTTCCAAATATTTTCAGCTATTTGATTATTGGATTGGATAATTGTTTTTTCGATAATCATTGTGCTGATGATGTATCAGATAATACTTGGTTTAAAAATGTAATTCTTTTACTTGAAGGTAATGCTTGATCCGATGAACTGTGATACTTCATAATCCAACCATAATATTTTAATGCGCTATCTGGTTTTACCCATAATCGATCATATTGATATGCTAAAAAATATGCTGCCTTGGCACTAGTCTCAGAAACAGTATCTGAATTCACTATTTCACGATAATTATCCATAGCAATTATGGGGTCTTTGCTCCAATTTTTCTCTGCTTGAATTAATTTAAGATCAGATGATGACTCTCCTTTAGAATATGTACTGTCAGCATTAATTAAAGCTAAAGCAAAATCTGTTTGAGAATAATTAGTAACAATTTGAGTTTTTAAAGCTTTTGACTCCTTATAATCTCCCTGCTCATCAAGTATAATAGCTTTAGCATAAAGTGCTTTTGGGTATAAAGGAGAATTTGGTGTTAATTCTATCAATTGATTTAAATATACTATTCCTGAATCAATTCTAGAAAAGTGGAATGATTCCAACTCAGCCAACCCATAAATAACTGTAGCAAAGTCATTTTTATCTTTAATTGTTAATGACGGCACTCCTAAAGTATCTACGACTAAAAGTCTATCCATATATGCAACATATTGTGCAATCAAATTATCATACGAAGTAATTTCTTTAACTCTTAGCAAAGCAGGCTTAGCATACATGGATTTAGAAAATTCTCTCGATACCATTCCAAAGTGCTCTAAAGCTTCCAATAAATCCCATTCTTGGCTGATAGCATAATTTCCAAGCATATAATATGCTTCTGCAGATGCTTTAGTTTTCGGGTAATCTTGCAATATTGATTCCAGCCTATTATTTGCCTCAGTAAACATCTTCTGTTGGTCATATAATTTTACGAGCTCTAGTTCAAGACTGCCAAAAATTGGCTTAAATACATCATCTAAAAGCATACCTTTAATGGTTTTTGTTGCCTTATCTAGATCACCATTTAATCGATAAATTTGTACTGACCTTAGGTTAGCTTCTTGAACTTGTTTTTTTGATTGAGAATTTTTAATAACCTGCTGATATGATGCTAATGCACGATCGTAAACTTTATTCTCAAATGATAGGTCCGCAATTCGGTAATAGATTTGACCTTTTTCAACTGGATCTTTTATTATCTCTGCTGCCTTTTCAAGATAGTCCATTGATTCAGATTCCATTTTCTCATCAAAATAGATTTCAGCGATGGCCATATAGATCTTGGCTTTCTCATTATTATTGATTTTTGCATTATTTAAAGAAGATAATAGGTTTATTGCAGCTTGAACTTTTCCTTCCCTCCATTTAATCATTGCAGACCAAAAATTATATTCTAAAGTAACTTGATCTCCAAATTCTTCACTCATGCTTAAAAGCATAGTTGATGCTTCATCGTATTCACTTCTATAAAAATGAGATTGAGCAATTAATAATTGTGCCTTTTTACGAAATTTAAATTCAGGGTATGTATCAATAACATATTCAGACTTTTCAATCACTTTTTCATAGTGATCAAATGCTGTTTTTGGGAGTTTATCGCCTCGATTTTGTAAACGAATTTTCTCAGCTTTATCAAAATATTGTTCGGCATTATAAAACGTGTTGAAATAACCTTTTAAGCCAGTACAAGAAAAAGAGACAAAAAGACAAAAATAAATAAATACAGAAGTTGGTCGGTAATTATAATTTTTTAGCATATAATTGCGTTAGAAGTTCCTTCATTATCATCCTTATTTGAAAATAATTTATTATATGAATATGAAATCATTAATTATGACTTTGATCCTAGTATCTATAGGTTTTGGACAAGGTGAAATTTTTGATACAAATCCTGGATATATTATTGTGAAATCTGATACTGCATCAATTCCCATCTACGTAGATGGAACATTAGTCGGCCATACTCCAATAAACAACCCTATTCCAGTTCTCCAGGGTGTCCATACCGTAAGCCATCACCCACCTTCATTAAGAGATCCATTTATTCAATATGGACTTATTGAAGAAATGAAACAAGTATATGTATTTACAAGCGACACAGTTACAGTTTACCTAAATACCATAGTTTTAGATGCAGAATTGAAACGAGCCAAATTAGACTATCGATATACCAATTATATCGGCATGGGTTTATTCTTTATATTATTTTGGCAATTATGGATAATCTCTAGCTAATAATTATTTCTATTCTTGTTATGAGTATTATCATAATTAAATTTATCTATGTCAAATAACCAAGATTTAGACAATTCAGTAAGATTTCGTGTTGAATATAAATGGCCTGAAAAAGGTTCATCACGAAAGTGCCCTAAATGCAGTGATCCGATGCAACTACAGGCTAATCTAAGAGACTATTATGGTAAACCATGGTGGTGTCATTCATGTCAGTGGCAATATTCTGAAGAGGATTTGAAAAGTTAAAGTCTAAAAACTTCGGTATTTTCTGCCATTATATTATTATACGACCATCGAAGAAATTTACAATCCTTTAGGAATTCTATTGGTTGAGAATCATTATTAATCTGCTAGATGAATATTCAAAAAACTATATTAAATAATTTGAATGAATTAATTAATGTGATTCATATTGATATTAAAGATTCAACGGGTAAACATGTTCATCATGATAACTTCGATGGAGGGCATCATTTGTCAGCTATTATTGTTTCTGATGATTTTATGTCTAAAACCCTTTTAGAACGTCATCAAATAGTCTATAAAGCATTAGGTTCTATGATTAAAAATGAAATTCATGCTTTTAGTATGAAAACATATACAAAAGATGAATGGAAATCTCATGTCGCTTGATATACTGTCCATAAAATACACTGATTTTGACGCGGATAAACAGTTTGAGCATTCTCTTAAACATAGTGGTTTTGCCGTAATCAATGATCATCCCATTGAATCAGATCTAATTGATGAAGTATATGAAGATTGGAAAAATTACTTTTC
>NZWI01000066.1 GCA_002701875.1 Fidelibacterota bacterium | reverse complement strand
CGATCACTGGTTTATTACTTGTTTTGGATCTTGATAGACCTGATCGATTCCTTTATGTACTATTGCGGCCACAATGGAAATCGTGGTTAGTCCGCGGAGCTTATATCATAACTACTTTTGGTGGATTAGTTACATTAAAATTAATTGACAATATTTTTGACGTAGGAATGAATTTTCTATGGTATTTAGGTGCGATTTTTGCAGTCATGGGAGCTATTTATACCGCATTTCTATTTGCTCAGGCTAAGGCAAGAGATTTGTGGCAATCAAAATGGGCCTCAGCCATTCATATGTTGAACCACGCTATTATAGCTGGTTTAGTAGTCATGACAGTTCTTGATTTCAGTTTATTAATACAAACTGTAGATATACTTATAGGGGGTATTATTATAAATTTGTTTTTAATTACAAAAGAAATATTTTTCCCGCATGATACGTCAGATACAAAGCAAACAATCACTTTAATCAAAAAGGGATATTATGCTAAATATTTTTGGACCGGAGTTTTAGCTGGAAATTTTATTCCATTGATAATGCTTTTATATTATCCGGATATAATGTTTTTGATTTCTGGGTTGCTAATTATGTCAGGCATTTTCTTAACTGAACTAGTAAGGATTAGAGTGCCTCAAATGATACCGTTAAGTTAGAATTATGAAACGAAGTTGGATTGAAACTTTTTCTGAATCTTTAGGCCTTATATCAAAAATTTCTGATAGACCAGATTGGTCTGAAGAATTTGCGATGGAAGGTCCAAGGGAATTATATAAATACCCAGACCCCAGTGAGTGGGATGATTTTATCGAGTTGGATCCATTAGCGTGGCCAAACAAAAAGGAACGTCATTATTCAGTTGTACCCACAACATGTTTTAATTGTGAATCGGCTTGTGGATTATTGGCCTATATTGATAAAGATACAAATGAAGTAAGGAAATTTGAGGGTAATCCTCACCATCCTGGAAGTCGAGGTCGCAATTGTGCAAAAGGACCAGCAACTATAAATCAGATCAATGACACCGAACGTATTCTTTATCCAATGAAAAGAGTAGGAAAGAGAGGAGATGGTAAATGGGAACAGATTTCATGGGATCAAGCTTTAGATGAAATTTCAGAAAAAATTGCTAATTCTTTGCGCAAAAGTAAAGAAAAAGTAGTTTATCATGTTGGCCGCCCTGGCCATGAAGGGTATGCTGAACGTGTACTTAAAGCCTGGGGAATTGATGGTCATAATTCTCATACAAATATTTGTTCTGCTGGGGCAAGAACTGGTTATGCATTGTGGCACAAGTATGATCGACCTAGTCCAGATCATACAAATGCTGAGGTGATATTATTAGCATCTTCTCATTTGGAAACTGGCCATTANTTCAATCCGCATGCNCAAAGAATAATTGAAGGTATGATGAAAGGTGCTAAACTAATCGTNATGGATCCACGTTTATCAAATACCGCATCAATGGCAGATGAATGGATGCCAACTTATCCGGGTAGCGAATCTGCTGTATTTATGGCCATAGCAAAAATAATATTAGATGAAGGTATGTACGATCGTCACTTTATGGAAAACTGGGTTAACTGGGATGATTATTTAAAAAATCTCCACCCTGAAGATCCGATAGAATTTGATCAATTTATTGAACGTTTAAGTCAAGAATGGGAACAGTATACACCCGAATTCGCAGCAGCAGAATCACAAATAGATAAAGATCAAATTATTAAAGTGGCCAATTTNATTGGTAAAGCTGGTAAAAAGTTTTCAACGCATGTTTGGAGAGGACCTTCTATAGGAAATCTTGGGGGTTGGCAAGTCTCTCGAACACTTCATTTATTAAATGTGCTAACTGGATCTGTTGGTACAGAAGGTGGAACATCACCAAGCGCATGGAATAAATTTCATCCATCTTTTTTTGACACTCCTCCAGGTCCTGATGCATGGAATGAATTGATCTGGCCTAAAGAATACACACTAGCTCATTATGAAATGAGCCAAATATTACCGCATTTAATCAAGGACGGTCGAGGAACTTTGGATGTNTATTTTACCCGTGTATTTAATCCTGTATGGACCTATCCTGATGGTTTTAGTTGGATTGAAATGCTGACCGATGCTGAAAAGCTAGGTTGCCATATTGCTTTAACACCAACATGGAATGAAACAGCNTTTTTTGCTGATTACGTTCTTCCTATGGGTCATGCATCNGANCGTCATGATATTAATTCATATGAAACNCAGTCGGGTGTATGGATTGCTTTTCGTCAACCNGTNCTTCGTGAAAAAGCACGGCGTGANGGTAAANAAATANAGTTTACCTATGAGGTTAATCCTGGAGAAGTGTGGGAGGAAGATGAATTTTGGATTGAGTTATCATGGCGGATAGATAAAGATGGTGATTTAGGTATTCGTAAACATTTTATGAGCCCTTATCGCAAAGGTAAAAAAATTAATATTGATGAATATTATCAATATATTTTTGAAAATACCCAAGGCCTTAAAGAAGTTGCCGCTAAAGAGAATATGACTCCTTTGGATTATATGAGGAAATATGGGGCTTTTCTTGTTGATGAAAATATTTACCGTAATAATGAAAAAGAATTAAATGATTCAGATCTCTCAATATTATCCAATGGTCAAGTCACTAAAAATGATGAGATTGTAGGAATTCAAGTNGATGGGAAAAATCTTTCAGGATTTCCAACACCATCTAAGCGACAAGAGATATATTCTCAAACAATGGTTGATTTTGGCTACGCTGAGCATGCGACCCCAGGTTATCGAATAAAAAGTCATGTTCACCCTGATCAACTGGACAGTGAAAAGAACGAATGTATATTGTTACCAAATTTTAGATTACCAACACATATCCACTCCAGATCAGCAAATTCAAAATGGTTAACTGAAATAGCTCATCGTAACCCNATTTGGATTCACACTAAAGATGCTCATAGAATTGGTGTTAAGNATGGTGACNTACTTAAGATTCAAACAGAAATTGGGTGGTTTGTTGATAAAGTTTGGGTGACTGAAGCAATTAAACCGGGGATAGTTGCTTGCTCACATCATATAGGTAGATGGCGTAGAATGCAAGATGAAGGGAATCGTTTTTTAACGAATACCGTAGATATAAAGAACCTANGGGATGGTCAATGGAAGATGGAAACCGTTAATGGTGTACAGCCTTGGAAGACAAATGATCCCGATACTAATCGNATATGGTGGAGAGATGGGGGTGTTCATCANAATATAACNCATGCTNCAAATCCTGACCCAATNTCNGGNGCGCANTGCTGGCTTCAAAAAGTCAGTATCTCNAAACCTAAATCAGATGAGAAATATGGAGATATTTTTGTTGATACAAATAAATCATTTGAACATTTCAAAAAATGGAATAATTGGGCAAAAGATCGGGAAACTCATCCTGATAATTTGAGAAGACCTTTATGGATGAATCGTCCACTTGGACCTCAAAAGAATCAATTTTATTTAGATAAAAAATAATATATTCTTCCAGCTTCTTTTAGCCAAATGACCTAATTCCTTAATAATTAGAAATGGTCTGAGGCCGTTACGGTGATATTGGAAACGATATCATTTGCTCCCGATCCCATTATAAATAATGGGTGAATTGGAATGAGAATGGANAATAATTCAAATAATTACGCCCCGCANGGCTCGGATGTGTTGCGTTCGAGTTCCAAAATTTTTGATCATCACGATCGAGAATTCGATTATCTAAGATTAGCTGTTAATGAGANATGTAACCTTCGCTGTATTTATTGTATGCCTGAAGAAGGGGTACAGCTACTTAATAAAGATCAATATTTANCTAAATTAGAAATCAAAAGAATCATATCTCTTTTTACGCAAATGGGAATTNCAAAAATCCGTTTCACTGGTGGTGAGCCATTACTCAGAAAAGATATTTCTGAGCTCATTAGATATGCAAAAAATGAATGTAAGATTGAACAAGTTCATCTCACTACGAATGGTATANTATTAAACAAATATTTAGATCAACTCTCAAGGGCTGGCCTCTCTGGAATAAACATTAGTTTAGATTCACTTAGGCCAGAGAGATTTAAAAAAATTACACGTAGAGATAAACTCCAACAAGTTTTAGATAATATTATATTAGTACAGGATTCAGTTATTCCATCATTAAAGATCAATGTAGTTTTTATGAGAGGCTTTAATGATGATGAACTATTAGATTTTGTTGAGTTTACAAAAACAAATCACCTTACAGTTCGGTTTATTGAGCTTATGCCTTTTGATGCACATCAAATTTGGAAAACNGGAAAATTTTACAAATCTGAAGATATTNTAAATGATNTAAAGCATAAAGTANAAGGNCTTCATCCNATAACTGGATCAANTACNGAGCATTATATTTTTCAGGTTGATGGATATCTAGGTAAAATTGCTATTATTCCATCCTATTCAAGAAATCTTTGTATCAATTGTAATCGAATTCGNATNACNGCNGATGGNAGTCTTAGAAATTGTTTATATAGTAAAGANGAAAAAAGTCTTCGAGATTTAATAAGNAAAGGTGCTTTGGATCAGGANTTNAAGGAAATGGTNCGGNATTCATTTCTNNCAAAACNTAAAGATGGTTGGGAAGCACAAAGAGTAAAAGGGAATANTAGNGAATCNATGACACAAATAGGTGGATAATATGAATGATTTTTCACATTTAGATAAATCNGGAAATGTTAGAATGGTCGATGTGACAGATAAAATTGACAATTCAAGAATCGCTAGAGCTAAAGGAAAAATTTTTATGAAATCAGAAACGATTTCTGCTTTATCCGATAATGCAATTCCAAAAGGAAATGTATTAACAACAGCAAAGATTGCTGGAATTCAAGCAGCTAAAAAAACTTTTGAAATGATTCCAATGTGTCATCAGTTGAATCTGTCATTTGTCGATATTGAATTCACAATTAATTCTGATTGTATTCAAATCAATTCTATTGCTAAAACAAAAGATGCTACGGGTGTAGAAATGGAAGCATTATCTGCCGTATCTGTTGCCGCACTTACAATTTATGATATGTGCAAAACATTGGACAAAACTATGCTCATTGGGGAAATTAAGCTCATAAAAAAAGTTGGTGGTAAATCCGATCATGTAATGGATTATCATCCTAAAGTGGGTATTGTTACTTTAAGTGATAGTGTAGCAAAAGGTGACGCTAAGGACCGTTCTGGGAAGATATTGTTCGATGGTTTTATAAATTCAGGTTGTACCGTTGAGCATCGAAAAGTTTTACCCGATGGGTCCAAAAAATTGGTTGAATTGATTAATTATTGGATTAATGATGGTGTTGAATTAATAATTACTACAGGCGGTACTGGATTAGGCCCAAGAGATTTAACCATTAAAACATTGGATGAAATATTTGAATCTAAAATTCCAGGAATTGAACAATCTTTGCATGCCTATGGACGTAGCAAAGTGAAAACAGCTATGTTATCTCGTTTAACGGCTGGAGTTATAAAAGGTGCAATTGTCATTTGCCTTCCTGGTAGTCCAAATGCAGTTCAAGATGCACTTAAGGTTCTTATCCCAACAGTTTTTCATGCTTTTCACATGATGAAAGGGGAAAAGCATTGATGGAATATTTTCTTCCAATCCTTTTCTTCGTAATTGCATTTATTTATTCGTCAGTAGGATTAGGAGGCGCATCTTCTTATACGGCAATCATGGCGATTATGGGAATAAGTTATCAGATTATTCCAACTACATCTTTAGCATTAAATATTGTAGTTACTTTTTTTGGCACGATCAATTATTGGCGTAATGGATATGGTCGATTGAAACTGGTGGGTCCGTTTCTAATTACATCTATCCCTATGGCTTATATTGCTGGTTCAATCGATTTAAATGAAAATATTTTTCAGACCGTTTTGTTACTAACCTTAATATTAGTTGCTGTACGAATTTACTTTTTTGACACTTTTACTTTTTCATTTCAATTATCTCAAGCAAGAAAATGGATTTTCATTATTCTATTAGGATCAATACTAGGCTTTATTGCCGGTGCAATAGGAATTGGTGGAGGAATTTATCTTATACCTTTAATTATTATTTTTGGCTTGGGATCAGAAAAAGAGGCTGCTGCTGCTGCTGCTACATTTATTTGCGTGAATTCTTTAGTAGGTTTTATTGCGCGATTTAAATCGGGCACTTTTAACCCTGATTTTATTTTACCATTAATTGGTTTTGTGGCTGTTGGAGGGTTTTTAGGTTCATATTATGGATCGAAAAAATATGATGCTAAGAAAATACAAAAAATAATGGGTGGAATAATAATTGTAGCCATCATTTTATTAACTCGAAAAATGTTATGATATCAGTTAAAGAAGCTAAATCCATAATTCAGGGGAAAATCTTTAAATTAGATTCAGAAGTTGTTCCATTAGACAAATCTAGAGGGCGAATTCTATTTGAAGATATTGTCGCAAAATTTCCATCACCTCGTTTTAATAATTCAGCCATGGATGGTTTTGCTGTCCGATCATCAGATACAATTGGAGCATCTAAGGAAAATCCGATAACTTTAAATAATATTGGAATTAGTTCGGCCGGTGTGCCAAGTGATCTAATATTAAATGAAGGAGATTGTATACAATGTATGACGGGTGCCAAAATACCTTCGGGGTCTGATGCAGTGATTATGGTGGAGGATACTGACGGTTTTTCAGATAATGATAATGTGAAAGTTATGATCGAAGCTCAGCCTGGAAAACATATTCGCGAAAAGGGAGAAGAAATTAATAAAGGTGATATTCTGATTAGTAAGCGGACACGTATTACTGCTAGTGAAATTGGGATTTGTGCCACATTTGGGTATGGAGAATTAAATGTATCAAAAAAACCAAAGATTGCTATTTTTGGGACTGGCAATGAATTGGTAGAGCCAGGTAATAGTATAAAAGAGGGCGAAATATATAATTCTAATCTCTATGTTTTTTCAGATCTAGTTGGGAATGCTGGCGGAGAAGTTTTGATGCAAGATGTTCTTAAAGATAATAAAGCATATCTTAAATCATTCTTATCTGAGGCTTTGGAATCCTGCGATGTAGTAATCTCATCAGGAGGCGTATCCATGGGTCGATTTGATTATGTGCGAGATGTTTTTATTGAGTTGGGTGTAAAGGAGCATTTTTGGAAAGTGGCTCAAAAACCAGGTAGGCCACTTTTCTTTGGCACAGGGAATAAAACTTTGATTTTTGGATTACCAGGGAATCCTGTCTCTTCATATATCGGATTTATGGTTTGGGTGTGGCCAATATTGAATGAAATGATGGGAACTGATACACTAAAGTCAATTGAGGGCGAATTGACGGAACCCTTCCCGGTGGAAAATATAAAATATCGTTATTTGTTTGGAAAAGCATGGATACAGAATGGAAAAGTCTTTTGTAAACCATCAAGAAAGATTGGTTCTCATATGCTTACATCTTCTTTAGATGCAAATTGTGTTTTAGGAGCAGAGCCTAGTGATAAAAAATTAAATCCAGGAGATTCGATTTTGGTAAATCTGCTACCATGGAGGACCATAGAATGATCATTACTCCGAAAGAGCTTAATCGTCAAAAAAAAGATCTATTGATCGTAGATATACGACCTACCAAGCAGCGTAATAAAATACCTTTAAATGGACTTAACTCAATTGTATGTGAAAATGGTGAGGTTTCCAATATCAAAGAAAAGAAAGTGTTAGTTTGTCAGTATGGCATTGTAACTGAAGGCCTAATCATAGAAGATGATTTACAAAATACTTTTAGCCTATTGGGAGGAGCTGAAGCTTGGAATGAGTTTAGAAAGGAACAGAAAGATTTAAGCCAGTGGTCAAGGCAAACTGTATTACCTGAGATTGGAATTGAGGGTCAAAAAAAAATATTAAATGCTAAAATTTCCATTGTTGGAATGGGTGGGTTAGGATGCCCTGCATCCCAATCATTATTAGTCGCAGGTATTGGTTCGTTACATTTGATTGACAACGATACAGTTTCCCTTTCTAATCTTCATCGGCAACCTTTATTTAGCCCCAAAGATATTGATAATAAAAAGGTAATTGTTGCAAAAAAGAAGTTGTCGAAACTAAATCCGAAAGTAAGTATTAAGATTTCTGATACATTTCTAGATGAAAAAAATGCCTATTTATTACTGTCAGATTCAGATGTGATTATTGATGCAACTGATAATATCAAATCGCGCCAACTTATTGATAAAATATCAAAGGAATTAAATATTCCAATGATTTACGGAGGTCTCTATCGATTCGAAGGGCAAGTATCTGTTTTTAATGTAGATGGGAGTCCGGGGTATTCTGAACTTTTCCCCGATTTACCTTCTGTAGGAGACTCTTGTGCAGATGCAGGAGTTTTAGGTGCGCTTCCCGGCATTATTGGTAATATTCAGGCTTTAGAAACTTTAAAATTAATTGTTGGAATTGAACCGATTTTGATTGGGAAGATTTTATTATATGATGGTATGAATCATACAGCTAAAACCATACGATTATGATTAAAGTAACTATCAAATGTTTTTCCCAAGTGAAATATGCTTTGGGTCAAAATGAATTAGTTTTTGAGCTTGAAAATGGATCTACATCATCCAATCTTGAAAAAATAATTCGCAGTAAAGCAAATGGTCAATTAGATGATATTTCACTTAGGATTGCTATAAATCAACACTATGAATCTGAAGATACTGAATTAAAAGATGGTGATGAAGTGGCATTTATTCCACCTGTACAAGGCGGATAAATGTTTAAAGTAAAAATAATCAATAAACCAATAACACAGTTTATATCTGATGATAGTCGAAAGCAAGATGGTGCGGAGTTAATTTTTAATGGTCGTGTAAGAAATACTGAAAATGGTAAAGAAATAATTGCTTTAGAGTATGAACAATATGAAGGTATGGCTGAATTAGAATTGAAAAACATAGCTCAACTTACTTGTGAGAAATTTCCAATTCATGATCTGTTTTGTCAACATAGAGTGGGAATAATTAACGTTGGTGAAATAAGTTTGCATGTGGTTATCTGGTCAGAGCATCGAAAAGAAGCTTTGGCAGCGATGGATTGGTTTATTTCACAGCTAAAAAAACTTGTACCTATTTGGAAATGGGCAATAATGACTGATAATACTCGTGTCCCTAGTGAATGTGAGCACTGATATATGCTAGATTCTTGATCTATAATGTCGATATTTTCTAACCAATCAGTAGCAAATTTTCTTTTTTGGGTCTCACGTAAAAAATGGCTGGTTACGGCATTCTTTATTAGCATTAGTATTTTTTATTTGCCAACGCCCGAGGGCTTGTCATCAGAGGGACATCGTACTCTAATCATTGTTTTAACAGCATTAATTCTTATTATTTCAGAATCGATACCATTACCAGCTGTTGCTATATTAATTTTAATAATGGAAGTGATTCTTGGTGTTGATACACCAGATGGCGTTGCATCTTCATTTATGAGTGATGCAGTTTTTTTTATTATGGGCTCACTTATGCTAGCAGTATCTATTGTTCATCAAGGTTTAGATAAAAGATTGGCATTAGCAATTATTAATATAACTGGAAATAAAACGTGGAAAATAGCATTTGGTTTTGTAGCAATATCGGCAATTATGTCGTCCTTT
>NZWI01000065.1 GCA_002701875.1 Fidelibacterota bacterium | reverse complement strand
TTTATTTGGACTAATTATTAGTGTTGTCTTTGGGCAATCCAGTGGATATCTGGCACAAAAATTAATGCTTGAAAATAGCTTAAGAAAACGTATTGGTGATGCTTTAGAAAAGGTTATCGATAATCGTAAATATGTAGTGGATGTAAGCGTTGATCTAGAAATAAGCAGCGCTATTGAAAACGAAATAACCTTTTCGCCTTCTGGCGCAATTAAATCACTTAATTCTGCAGAAAACCTTCTACTTGATAGCGATGCGCCAAAGAGCGGCAGTGTAGGCTTACCCATTCCCGGATTTGATTTCACAGCTGAAAATACTCCAGAAGTAGAAAATGAAGTTGAAGTTAAAATGGATTCTCCTGTAGATGATAATGTGGTTTCTAGAACAAAAACAGAAAAACTCCCATCAATGGCCAGTGTCAAAAATCTAGAAATAAGCATTATTATTCAAGAAGGTGCTGCGCCTGAACTAATTGAAAATATCAGACAGGTAGTAATGGTTGCGTCTAGATTTAACCGCGCTCGTGGAGATGTTCTTAGTATTATGACAGCTAGCTTTAAAGAAAGAAGAGATGAAAAGTCTGCTGAACAGGTTCTACTTAAAAATATTGCTGAAAAACTTGAATCCCTTGAGAGTCAACGCGAAAGATTAGGGGAGGTTGATTGGAAACAAGAATTAGACAACTATAAGGAATCAGAAGCTGAGCGTCGTCAAGAGGATCGTTTATATTTTCAATCAAAATTAGCAGAAATGGAAACCACAGCGAGAGACCAGTCTTATGACCAAGAAAGACAAGCTATACTCAGACAAGACTCGGTTCGGTTGCAAGCATTAAATGAAGAAATTCAAAATTTAAAATCCTTTTTAGGTACAGCTGATATTTCAGATTCAGCTGCAACTGCTGCACAATCATCCGTTCAAAGAAAACTTACTGAGAAGGAAACGCTTGATGCTCAAATTACTGAAAAATTAGCAATGCTTGATCAAGTACAATCTGAGCTTGACAGACAACCAAGAAGTGGAAATACTGGGATGATTATTTTTGTATCTGTTTTAGCCGCGCTGGTTGTTGTTTTAATAGTTGTATTAGTCTTTGTATTAATGAACAAACCAAAACAACCAATGCCACCATGGATGATGTATCCACCTCGCCCCAAAAAAAAAGATAGTGGAAACGGTGTGACAACGCAAACAACTCAAACTGTGCAATCACCTCCTGTTCAGACTGCTCCTTCACAAGAAGATGTTGCTGTTTTACAAAGTGAAGTAAATGACATGAAGCAAGCTGTGGTATCAATGAGCGTAGGTCAACCGCAAGCTGCAACAAAAATTGTTAAAGATTGGATCGTGGAAGAAGCTCCTCCTGAGCCTGAACCCACACCTGAGCCTGAAGACGAAAAAGATGGCAAGAAGAAAAAGAAGAAGAAATAAGGGGCACTTATTATGATATCAGATTATAACAGATTATCTGGTTTACAGAAAGTGGCAATTCTGTTTTCCGTTTTAGGTGAAAGCCTTGCTCTAACTCTTGTTAAAGAATTAGATCAAACAGAAATTCGCAAAATACGTGCTGCTATGCGAGGCGTTAATAATGTTGCCTTTGCTGTGAAAAAACAAGTAATGGAAGAGTTTTATTTTTCCTTTGTTAGTGAAAAATTTCAGCAAGACGAGGAAAGCGATGAGCCTAAAAAACCTTTTTCATTCCTTTCTGATTTAACTGATGAACAACTTGTTGCATTGTTATCTAGTGAAACACCCCGCGTTATTGCCATTACTCTTGCTCAACTTGAGAGCGATAAAAGAATGCTAGTTTTAAATCGTATCAGCGAAGAAGAAAAAGGTCAGGTGTTGCTCAGTATAGGAAATCTTGATGATGTGCCGTTAGAAGCTGTTGTACAAATTGCCAACAAATTACAAAAAAAATCAAAACAACTTCCTAAAACTGTTGCTTTTTCTCGCGGCGGTGGAAAAGATCTAGCTGATTTACTCGGGGAAATGGATGCTAAAGAGGAAGAAATGTTTATGCAAAACCTTGAACAAGATAACCCTGAGCTTGCGGAGCAGGTTAAAAAATATCGTATAACATTTGAATCAATATTTGAAATTTTTCCGGACAACTTACTGCGCGATCTTATGAACGCGGTGGATTTAGATGCTGTTTCAATGGCTCTAAAGGGCATGGAACAATCAATTACAGATAAAGTGATTGGCGTCTTGCCTAAAAAGAAACAGGCTATGTTTGAACCTGTTGAGGGTGCTGTGCCTAAACGTGATGTTGATGAAGCAAGAAAATCTATTGTTTCAGCTGCAAAACAAATGGAGCGCGATGGAGCATTTAAACTAGAAGATTTGCTTGGTGGCGATACTGTAGAGTAAATCTAAATAATATATTAAATCGCTTAAGTAAAGCCCCTGGATTATCTGGGGGCTTTTACTTTTCTAAAACAGCTTGTGCGGCAGAAAATCGAGCTATTGGAACACGATAGGGCGAACAACTAACATAATCAAGTCCCTTCTCATAACAAAAATGAATACTTGATGGATCACCGCCGTGTTCTCCGCAAATGCCAATTTTTAAATCATTTCTTACTTGTTTACCTTTATCAACAGCAATGGAAACAAGTTGACCAACGCCAGAAATATCTAAACTTTGAAAGGGGTCGTGCTCAAGAATTTTATTATCTAAATAATCTGGTAAGAATCCGCCTATATCATCTCGACTAAAACCATATGTAGTTTGGGTTAGATCATTAGTGCCAAAACTAAAAAATTCTGCCTTATTGGCAATTTGATCTGCAGTTAAACATGCTCGTGGCAATTCAATCATTGTACCAACTAAATAATTAAAATTAACACCCGTATCATCCATTACATTTTTAGCCACTTCTCTAACTATCTGCTCTTGATTATCATATTCTGCTGCAGTACCTACAAGGGGAATCATTACTTCAGGAAAAACTGTGATTTCTGATTTTATTAATTCAGCTGTAGCCTCAAAAATTGCACGAGCTTGCATTTCGGTAATTTCGGGATATGCTATTCCTAGACGACAGCCCCGATGGCCAAGCATGGGATTAAATTCATGTAAACTATTTATTCTATTTTTTATTTTTTCAGAAGAAACATTCAGTTCTTTCGCCAATTCATCGATTTGAGCATCACTAAGCGTTATAAATTCGTGTAAAGGTGGATCTAAAAGACGAATTGTTACTGGTTTCCCCTCCATTGCTTCTAAAATACCTTTAAAATCTTCGCGTTGAAAGGGAAGCAGGTTCATAACTGCTTTTCTACGTTCTGATATATCTTCAGCTAAAATCATTTTTCTCATTTCAATTATACGACTTGGTTCAAAAAACATATGTTCAGTTCTACATAAACCAATTCCTTGTGCTCCAAATTTAATAGCCTGTTTAGCGTCTTCTGGACTATCTGCGTTTGTTCGTATTTTTAATGTTCTAAATTCATCAGCCCACAACATTAAATCTTTATATGATTGATTTGATACAGGATCCGCAGGTTCAAGAGCAATCTGTCCTAAGTATATAGTCCCTTTAGACCCATTCATAGATATCCAATCGCCCTCTTTGATTATTTGATCACCAATTGTCATTTGTTTTTTGGTAAAATCTATATTTATTGATGAACAACCAACTATGCAGCACTTTCCCCATCCTCTTGCAACTAAAGCAGCATGAGAAGTCATGCCGCCCTTGGCTGTTAATATTGCCTCAGCAACATGCATTCCGTGCACGTCTTCCGGAGATGTTTCTTCTCGAACTAAAACAATGGTTTTTCCCTGTTTATTCCAGNTTTCTGCATCATCAGCAGTAAAGACAACTTGTCCAACACCGCCNCCTGGTCCNGCTGGTAACCCGCGNGCTAAAACATNAGTTTTATTTTCTTCTTCAATATGAAGTCGTGGGTGNAATAGCTCATCAATTTGTTCAGGTGAAACGCGCATTATAGCTTCTTCTTTTGAAATCATATTATTTTCTACCATATCCACAGCCATCTTTATGGCTGCACCTCCAGTTCTTTTTCCTGTTCGCGTTTGAAGCATCCAAAGGCGACCCTCTTCAATTGTAAATTCTATATCCTGCATATCATTATAATGCTTTTCTAATTTGGNGCGAATTTCATTGAGTTGACCATAAACATCNGGAAGAAATTCTTCTAAAGATTCTAAATGTTTGGATTCATCTGTTTTTGTTTCTTGATTTAACGGGTGTGGTGTTCTGATCCCAGCAACAACATCCTCGCCCTGTGCGTTCTGTAACCATTCTCCATAAAAATTATTTTCCCCTGTTGCTGGATTTCTTGTGAAAGCAACGCCAGTGGCTGATTGATCACCNGTATTACCAAAAACCATTGCTTGTACATTAACAGCTGTTCCCCATTCTTGGGGGATGTTTTCTATTTTTCTATAACTAATTGCTCGTTTACCATTCCAACTTTGAAAAACAGCTTTGATACCCCCCCATAATTGTTCATAATGGTCATCNGGGAATTCCTTCCCGAGTACNTTCTTAATTNTCACTTTAAAANTTTCTGAAATAATTTTCCAATCATCCCCCGAAAGATCAACATCAGAGTNATNTCCATTTTTTATCTTATAATTATTTAAAATTGATTCTAATTGATGACGAATACCTTGACCTTCTTCTGGATCTAAGCCAGCTGCTTTTTCCATTACCACATCTGAGTACATCATAATAAGTCTTCGGTAAGCATCATATACAAAACGTGTGTTATCTGTTTTTTTTATCAACCCCGGAATTGTTTTAGATGTTAAACCTACATTAAGTACTGTTTCCATCATTCCTGGCATTGACATCCGAGCGCCTGATCGAACGGATAATAATAATGGGTTATCTGGATCTCCAAAAGTGTTTCCCATTCCTTTTTCAATTTTATCAACTGATTCTTTTAGTTGTTTTTCAAGTTCATTGGGAAACTTTTGTGAGTTCTCATAATAATATGTACATACTTCAGTTGTAATAGTCAGTCCCGCTGGTACTGGAATACCTAAGCTTGTCATTTCAGCCAAATTTGCTCCCTTACCCCCCAGTAAATTTTTCATATCCGCNTGGCCATCCGCAACACCGTCTCCAAAATAATAAACTGCTTTCATATAATGTGTTCTTTCATATTTAATAAAAAAATGNTGCTGAATTTACATTTTCACTATGGAATTAACCTTTAATTTATCGTAAGTAATACTTATATAAATATGCCAAAACGAGCTGATTTAGGAAAAAAATTAAAAGATTATTTAACGCTATATCCCAATGAGGATGTTACAATAAATACAATGATCCNATTTTTGAATACTTATCCTGATTGTTTTGAAAGAAAAAATTTGAAGGGGCACTTTACCGGATCTGCATGGGTCATAGATGACACACGTTCATGGATACTTATGACACATCACCGTCAACTTGATCTTTGGGTACAGCCCGGTGGTCATGCCGATGGGAATGAAAATTTATTAGAAGTTGCTATTAATGAAACAAAAGAAGAAACAGGATTAACACAATTAAGGGTTATATCTGAGNAAATATTTGATCTAGATATACATGAAGTTCCACAATACAAAAACATACCAAAGCATTTTCATTATGATATACGTTTTCTTTTAGAANCGAATCGAAACCCAAATGACATTAAGATTAGTAAAGAATCCTTTGATGTTGCATGGATTCATAAGAACGCAGTTTTACAGAAAAACAATGATAGCTCCATAAAAAGAATGTTAAATAAAATAAGCCAGTGAACTTAACTGAAAAAATTNAATCTTACATTTATTCGAATATTGTCCCCAATAGGAAGCGGACTATTGGCGTTGAAATAGAGGGATTATATTATGATAATTATTTGAAGCGCTTACCTGTAAACCCTTCAAATAAATACTCTGCCGCAGATTTGTTAAATGACATCAAGCAANTANATGATTCTGATAGTTTATTTAATTATTCATTAGAACCTGGAGGCCAGCTTGAATGGGCTTCTGGGCCAACTATTAGTTTATGGGATATAAAAAAGCAATTGGACAATCATCTGAAACTTGAAAATAGAGTCTGTGAAGCGAATAAAATCAACAGGNTTTATTTGTCAGTTGANCCCATATACAAACCTCAANACATTGATCTAATTCGTTCAAAAAAATATGAATCAATGGATAAAGTTTTTCAAAAAACTGGGAGCATGGGGTCTTGGATGATGCGCAACACAACCAGCGTACAGGTTAATATTGATTTTACATCAAAACAAGATGCAAACGAAATGGCTTTTATAGCAGATGTGATTCAACCCCTGTTCAGTATGCTATTTTCTAATGCTCCTTTTATTAATGGACAANCGGCTAAAACAGATAATCTTCGTTGGAAAATTTGGGAAAATACAGATAACAATCGTTGCCGTTCTTTATTTGACCATGACATTTATATTCCAAAATCAATGGTAAATAATTACGCAAAATGGATTCAAAGTGTACCTGCAATTTTTGAAATTAANAATTCCTCTNCCANNTCGTTTTCTGNATCNTTGGGAGAAATGTTATCGAAACACTCAGATGATTTAGATCAACATATACTTTCGGCACTTAGGCAATCCTTTACTCATGTTCGTTATAAAAAAGTTTTAGAAATAAGAGCAGCTGACAGGCCAATAAAAGGAAACGAAATGTGCCCACCTGCTTTTTTAGCTGGGCTGTTAACTGCACAAAATGTGCGTGAAGAGCTTTTGGAGATTATAAGTAAGTGGTCTAAAAATGATCGTAAAAAATTAATAATATTAGCAAATAATTTATCTTTAGATAAAACAGGCCCTCAAGGGAAAAGTGTCCAAGAGTGGCTAGAAATCCTCGCTGATCTATCTTTGCGTGGATTAGATGAGAGGAGCNTTTATTTCAATATAAAAAATGAAAGAAGTTTATTAGAACCTTATTTAATAAATCTTATAAACAANGGACCTAGCACATTACAAATACAGAAAAAATTTCAAAAAACTAAATTTTCTTTAGATAGTTTTCTTTTAGAATTAACTTAGATTCACCACTCTCTAATGAACCCAAAATTATTACATAATTTAACCACAATACCGTTCTTAATAATGGGTCTATGTGCCTTTCTTCTTGGTTTGGTTTGGCTCTTATCCTCAGAGCCGTGGATGCTAGATAAAGCAGCCAATACTATTTTACTTGATGAATCATATGAAACAATATTTTCAGAACAAGTAAATAGAAATCTTCCAAAATATTTAACATTGTTATATCGTTTCTTTGGATTGTGGGTATCATCATTGGGTCTATTATTGTTGTCTTATACAATAGTTACTAGAATGGGGTCTGGCATGGCGCGTGGGTTTTTGCATTCTACATTTTTCATCACATTGGTTGGTATATCAATAATTGAATATATATTTATTCCTTCATCACCCTTTGTTTATCTAACTGTTGTGCTCTGGTTATTGTGGGCAATTAGTGTTTGGGCTGGAATTCAATTAAAAAAGCATGTTTCTTGATTTACATCCTTTAGTTATACATTTTCCAATTGCTCTGTTTTCATCTGCAGTTTTATTTGATTTTATTGCTGTTATTTTCAAAAAAGATGAATTATTAATAACTTCATGGTGGGTAATGCTGTTGGCGCTTTTTTCTTCCGCTTTTTCCATTATAACTGGTTTGATTGATGATAATTTAATTGGACATTTGTTTGCCACATTCCCTCTATGGGAAAATCATGGATTAATGCAAATTATATCTATATTGATTTTTTGTTCTATTTTCATTTGGCGCACCAAACAACCTGTTCTCTTTAATTCAAAAAAAAGAGCGCTGATATATATATTGATAGGATTAACAAATGTTGTCATTTTATTTTATGGGTCTCATCTTGGGGCAATACTATCAGGACGTATATAAAAAAGAATTCAAAAAATTTAATTATGAATATTAATTTCTAAAGTCTTATCTACAATGAAGAGTAGCACACATACCGATAATCAGGGATTTTTATATACGAACCGTACTGATAAGTGGTGGGTTGAGCCGCTGTGGACAGGATTTGGTTTCATGTGTTTTGTGATTTATACAACCTGGGCCATGTTTCAAGCTAATAATTATTGGTGGAGCGGTGGACAGGCGGGGTTTGGCGGATACTTATCCCCCTTTTATTCTCCTCTAATATTTGTTAAGGAAGCCGTTGCAGGAGGTGCTCCAATTGAACACTCATGGTTTGGTTCATGGCCAAGCTGGTGGCCTAAATTAATCCCAGCTTCACCAGCAATATTAATTCTTGCAGGACCACTTTCGTTTAGAATGACTTGTTACTATTACAGAAAATTTTATTATAGGGCTTATTTTATGAGTCCACCGGGGTGTTCAGTTAAAGGTGCGAGAAATAAAAAATATAAGGGTGAAACTGCCTTGCTTGTGTTTCAAAATTTGCATCGATTCACTCTTTATTTAGCCTTAGGGATTATTTTAGTGTTAACCTACGATGCAATATTATCTTTTTTTCAAGGTGGGCGCTTTGGTGTTGGCATCGGCTCTATAATATTAACAATTAATCCCATCTTATTGGCAGGATATACATTTGGTTGTCATGCCTTCCGGCATCTAACTGGTGGCAATAAAGATTGTTTTACATGCCCAAATGGAAAACCAACATTTCGTTATCGCATTTGGAAAAGTGTTAGTTGGTTAAATGGTCGTCACATGATGTGGGCATGGATAAGTATGATATGGGTTGCCTTCACTGATATTTATGTTAGAATGGTTGCAAGTGGTTATTGGGTAGATATTAATACGTGGAGTAATTAATGAATATATCTGAAATCAAAACAGTAGAGCATGATGTTATTGTGCTTGGTGCTGGGGGGGCCGGTCTACGTGCCGCTATTGAATGCTCAATGCAAGGTCTTAGCACAGGTTTAGTTTGCAAGTCGTTATTAGGGAAAGCACATACTGTTATGGCCGAGGGGGGCGTTGCTGCTTCTTTGGGAAATGTCGATGAGCGCGATCATTGGAAAGTACATTTTAGAGATACAATGCGTGGTGGTAAGTTTTTAAATAATTGGAGAATGGCTGAGCTTCATGCGCGTGAAGCGCCTGCGCGGGTAAGAGAGCTTGAAGAGTGGGGGGCTGTTTTCGACCGTACAAAGTCAGGATTAATTAATCAAAGAAATTTTGGTGGCCATAGATATCCTAGGCTTGCGCATGTAGGTGACAGAACGGGTTTAGAAATAATTCGTACACTTCAGGATCACGGTATTCATCAGGGAATTGATATATATATGGAATGTACTGGATTAGACTTAATTAAAGATGGTGATTCCATTAGTGGAATGGTTGGGATGTGGCGAGATAATGGAGAATTCATAATATTTAAATGTCGTGCTGTTATTTTGGCAACAGGTGGTGGTGGAAAAGCTTGGAAAATAACCTCTAATTCTTGGGAATACACGGGCGATGGGTATGGTATGGCTTATGAAGCAGGCGCTGAATTAATGGACATGGAGTTTACTCAATTTCATCCAACTGGTATGGTGTGGCCACCATCTGTTAGAGGAACATTAGTTACAGAAGGCGTGCGTGGTGAAGGAGGAATCTTAACTAATAACGAAAATAAAAGATTCATGTATGATAATATTCCTGATCGTTTTGCAGCAGAAACCGCTGATTCTGAGGAAGAAGCAAATCGTTGGTTGGCAGGAGATAAAGATGCAAGAAGACCCCCGGAGCTTTTAACCAGGGATGTCGTTGCGCGCGCAATCCGCAAAGAAGTAAAGGCCGGCAAGGGCTCACCACATGGTGGTGCTTTTTTAGATATTGCTACGAGAAGAAGCGCTGAAGATATTAAACGAAAGCTGCCTTCCATGTATCATCAATTTAAAGTATTAGCTGAACTCGATATAACAAAGGAACCTATGGAAGTTGGCCCAACGCTCCATTATTTTATGGGTGGGGTTAAGGTTG
>NZWI01000064.1 GCA_002701875.1 Fidelibacterota bacterium | reverse complement strand
TTTAGAAAATTCAGAAGATTTCGAGGCTTAGATCACTCTAGTCGATAATTTTTATAACTTTGTTAGGCGCCTGCGCTCGGCAAAAATGGGATATTTTTGAAAAAGAATGCAGTCGCAATCAATTTGATGTAATTAATATAAGCACAGGAAAAGATTATGTTAATCCACTGATGAATTTTTTTCGAAAACGTGAAAAACGTTTTTAGTAGATGAGCAAATATTTATATATAGTAATTATTCTTTTTATATCATGTAATCAAAATAATGTTGCTAACTCAGTTGAGTTGACTGTCTCATTAGATACTAATTATACAACAATAGGAACGCCTGTTTCTTATTCTATATATATTAAATCACCAAAGGACAAGATCATAGAATTCCCTGATTGGATATTAGAAGATCCTATTGAAATTCGATCAAGGTTTTTAGATAATTCAAAACATTTTTTTTCTTGGGGGTCAAATCAAAAACCTTCTGTTGAAATTGAAATGGTTTTTTGGGATACGGGTAGTGTCGTAATTCCCGGTTATACAATTGCAGTACTAAACTCGGATAGCTCATTCAGTTACAACATGACTTCTGATTCAATGATAATTAATGTGATTTCAATAACTGAAAAAAATCCAACTTTTATTCAATCTGATGGGCAAATTATGCCTATAAAAGATCCTGTTCCAGTAAAAATGCCTTTACCATGGAGAAACATTACTTTGACATCTATTATGTTAGCTATTATTTTAGTAATTTTTATTCTTTCTAAGAAACGAGTCCAAGCGAAAGTTGATTATATGAATCGTCAAGTATACTTAGATGGTCCCGATATAGTTGCCTTCGATAAATTAGAAAAATTGCTTGCCCTAGAACTAGTAGATAAGGATAATGTTAAAGAGTTTTATGTGCAGTTATCTTTTATTCTTAGAGAATATACAGAAAATAGTTTGTTTATTAGGACTCTGGAAATGACGACAGAGCAGATTTACACTCATAGAAATTTATTTCCGTACCCTGATAATTGTATTGATAGTTACTTAGATATCTTATCGACAGCTGATATGGCAAAATACGCAAAACACTATAATAATATAGATCAATGCAAAAGTGATTTAAACCATTCTCGAAATTTTATCCAAGATACAGTCCAATTTTGGAAACCTTCTTTTTCTATTTCATAATAATATAGGGACAATTTATTGTGCAAAAAGCTAAATTTTCCGATTATAAAGCAAGGATAATTAATGACATCTACTTCAGATATTAAAAACGGTTCTGTAATACTACACAAAAATAAAAGGATGAAAGTGGTTGAATTTTTGCATGTGAAACCCGGTAAAGGCCCTGCTTTTGTTCGTACAAAATTAAAGGATATATCGTCAGGTAAGATCATTGATGAGACCTTTAATGCTGGAGTTAAGCTTGAATTCTTAAAAATTGAAGCTAAAGAAATGCAATTTCTTTACAATGATGGGGATTCTCATGTTTTTATGGATAACATAACATATAATCAATTCAATGTGTACAATGATCAAGTTGGTGATACTAAGTTTTATCTTAAAGGAGGAGCAACTATAGATTTACTGTTTGATGGCGATGAAATTTTAGATATTCGTTTACCCTCCCACGTTATACTTGGTGTAACAGAAACAGAACCGGGAGTTAAAGGTAATACTGCAACAGGGGCAACAAAACCAGCTACATTGGAAACTGGTTTTACCTTACAAGTGCCATTATTTATTAATGAAGGAGATAAAATAAAAATTGATACTCGCTCTGGAGAATATATTGAACGAGTAAAATCTTAATCGTATCTTCAGGGGTTATACATAACTAATTAAAGAGAGAATAATGTGGCAAGATAAAATTAAAGAAATAATTTACCTGCTGGACAATAGCGATGTTAATGAAATAGATGTAACCTTTTGGGGTAGACGCTTTAGAGTGGTTAAATCTGCAGTTTCAAATAATGAGAACGAAGTACCATCTAAGACTGAAAGTGTTTCTGTAAATTCACCTCAAATTGATACACAAAAGAATGAGCCTCTTAAATCTTCAAGTGATGAGAATATTTTGTCACCTATGCCAGGGACATTTTATGCTGCACCAACTCCTGAAGCAGAAGCATTTGTAAAATCAGGTGATATTATATCAAAAGGTGACACGTTATGTATTATTGAGGCAATGAAGATAATGAATGAGATAGAGGCTGAAAAATCTGGTAAAATTACTGAAATTGTGGCAAAAAATGGCGAACCTGTCGAATTTAATCAAACACTCTTTATTATAGATCCGACTTAGCAAAAGTAAAATGTATAAAAAAATACTCATTGCTAATCGTGGAGAGATAGCTTTACGAGTCATACGAGCATGCCATGAATTAGGCCTAAAATCTGTAGCTGTCTATTCATCTGCAGATAAATACTCTCTGCATGTAAAATTTGCTGATGAAGCGATTTGTATTGGTCCCTCTGATAGTAAAGAATCATACTTAAATATCCCTAGAATTATTTCAGCAGGTGAGATAACGAATGCTGATGCTATTCATCCTGGATATGGATTTTTAGCAGAAAGCGCTGAATTTTCTAACATTTGTAAAGAAAATGGGTTCTCTTTTATTGGACCAAGTGGAGATATAATCAATGCGATGGGAAATAAAGCCCAAGCAAAAAAAACTATGAAAGCTGCAGGCGTGCCCATTATTCCTGGGAACGAAGGAGTACTGCAAGATGTTAAAGAAGCTAGAGATATAGCAAATGAGATGGGGTTTCCTGTAATGTTAAAAGCTTCAGCTGGTGGTGGAGGACGTGGAATGCGTTTAGTTCATAAAGATAGCGAATTAGATCGTGCTTACTCAACGGCGCGGACTGAAGCTCTAACTGCATTTAATAATGGTGAATTATATTTGGAAAAATTCGTAGAAAAACCGCGTCATATAGAGATTCAAATATTAGCTGATTCAAATGGGAATGTCGTAAGCCTTGGCGAGAGAGAATGCTCTATTCAGCGACGTCATCAAAAACTTTTAGAGGAATCACCATCTTCAGCAGTAGATGAGGATCTCCGTAAACGAATGGGAAAGGCAGCTATTGCTGGGGCAAAAGCTGTAAATTATGTAGGAGTTGGGACTGTTGAGTTTCTTTTGGATAAAAATAAAGATTTTTATTTCATGGAAATGAATACTCGCATACAAGTTGAACATCCAATTACAGAGATGGTGACTGGAGCAGACTTGATTAAATGGCAAATCCTAACACATGCCGGTCAGAAGTTCCCTGATTATCTATATAAAATGAAACTTAGAGGACACTCAATAGAATGTAGAATCAATGCAGAGGACCCAGATATGAATTTTGCTCCTTCCCCAATGAAGATAACAAGCTTTCATATGCCAGGAGGAAAAGGAGTAAGAATTGATTCTCACGCCTATGCCGGTTATGAGATTCCCCCAAATTATGATTCTCTGATTGGGAAATTGATTGTTCATTCTCCAAATAGAGAATCTGCCATAAATCGAATGGAGAGAGCCCTTGAAGAAACAATTATCGAAGGACCAAAAACGACTATTCCATTTCATCAAGCTATTATGAAAGATAAAAAATTTAGATCTGGAGACTTTGACACTGGTTTTTTAGAATCATTTAATTATACAAAAAAGGGGGAATAATAATGAATTTACCACAGAATTTAAAATATACAAAAGAGCATGAATGGGTAAAAATTGATGGAGATTTATTAATTGTAGGAATAACTGATCATGCGCAAAGTGAACTTGGTGATATTATTTTTATTGAATTCCCTGATCTAAGCCAAATGATATCAAAAGATGATTCTTTTGGAACAATTGAGGCGGTTAAAACTGTAGCTGATTTATTTGCCCCGGTTTCAGGAAAGATTATTGAAATTAATCAAGATCTTGAAGATAACCCTGAATTAGTGAATTCAGACCCTTATGGGGAAGGATGGATTGTAAAAATAACTGATTTTGATAAGTCTCAATTAGATGCCCTACTTGATTCGAATAATTACGAAGAAATAATATAATGTTGGATATTAAGCAGATTATCAAAGATAGTGCTGAAGTTAAACTCTCAATGTTAAATGATTGTATAAATGAGATTGAATCTGCAGCAATAATGATGATTGATGCTTCAGAAAAAGGAAATAAAATTCTCTGGTGTGGCAATGGAGGATCAGCGGCTGATGCTCAACATATGGCCGCCGAGCTAATGGGTGGACTACGTAGTCACGATAGGCCTGCCATTGCTTCTTTGGCGCTCACTACAGATTCTTCTTTTATCACAGCTTGGTCAAACGATACAGGTTATGAGTCTATTTTTTCTCGTCAGATTGAAGCTTTAGGATCTGAAGGTGATATATTAGTTGCAATTTCTACAAGTGGAAATTCAATGAACGTTATTCGCGCTATTGATGCTGCAAAAGCTAATAATCTTAAAATTATTATTTTAACAGGTAAATCGGGTGGTAAAATAATTGATATGGGTGATATTACCATTTGTATCCCTTCCAATGATACACAGCGCATTCAAGAAGGACATTTACTTGTTGAGCATATTCTTTGTGAGTCAGTTGAGGCATCTATTCGCGATTAATTATGAAACATTTTATTAATCAATATATGAATAAGCTCAAATCGGAGCGTAGAAAATCAAATAATACATTGATGTCTTATATGAGAGATTTAAATCAATACCATGATTATCTTGATAATGAACTAAATATAAAATCTATAATTAAAGTAACATTGGGACATATTAGATCATATGTTCGATATTTAAATGATAAAGGTATGTCAGCTAACTCTATAAAGAGAGCTATTTCATCAATAAGAGTATATCATAATTATCTATCAGACAAAGGATTAATGAAAGATAATCCAGCTCATCTTTTGGAAATTCCCAAAGTCCCAAAAAAATTGCCAAATATTTTGACAATTCAAGAGATTGAGAATATTTTAAGTGCAATTCCAAGTACAACTCCTATGGCAATCAGAGATCTTGCTATTTTTGAGCTTTTGTATTCGTGCGGTCTTCGTGTCACAGAGCTCTGCGATTTAAAAATTGCACATATTTTATGGGATTCAGATATGATACGTGTACTAGGCAAAGGAGGAAAAGAAAGGTTTGTGCCACTTGGCCCCATTGCTAAAGAAAATTTAACAAATTATTTAAATCAAGAAAGGCCAGATCTGTCCAAAAAAAAATCTAAAGTGGCAGAAATATTTTTGAGCCGCAATGGCAATAAGTTAACAAGAATGATGATTTGGATTCTTCTAAAGAAATGGACAGCAAATGCTAATATAAATAAAGAAGTGAGTCCTCATACTCTACGACACTCTTTCGCAACGCACCTACTTGAAGGTGGTGCAGATCTCAGATCTGTCCAAGAAATGCTTGGGCATGCGGATATAACCACCACTCAAGTATATACACATTTAGACAAAGAACATTTGAAACAGGTTCATAGAGACTTTCACCCTAGGTTTTAGATATGCTATTTAGATTACCTCCAGAAGTACTTGTTCTACTTATTCCTGTGCTTTTATTTGCACTTGTTTTCCATGAGTTTTCTCATGGTTGGGTGGCAAATAAACTAGGAGACCCCACTGCAAAATATGCAGGGCGTTTAACTTTGAATCCTATGGCACATTTAGATTTATTTGGGTCATTGATGATTCTTTTTGTTGGCTTTGGTTGGGCAAAGCCTGTACCTGTCGATTCACGCTACCTGGCAAATCCTAGGACTGATATGATGAAGATTGCTTTTGCGGGACCCGCAGCAAATTTATTATTGGCTTTTATTGCAGGTTCATTAATTCGATTAACTGGAAACATGGGTGTTTTATCGAGCATGCTAATTATGTTTGCACAGATAAATATTATGTTAGCAGTGTTTAATATGATTCCTATTCCGCCTCTGGATGGATCTCAGATATTTTCAGGGTTAATGATCCGACATAATCCTGATTTGGTAATTAAACTTCAAGTTTATGGACCACAAATTTTAATGGGATTAATTCTTTTTGGAATGTTGACACGGATTTCACCTATATGGTGGCTTATAAGTCCATTTGTTAATTTTTTTATGTTTTTATTTGTAGGTATATGACTTGAAAAGACATTTTAAACAAATATTGCCAACTCGTAGATATCAACGATCACTTTTAGTAACAATATCGTCATTGGTTGTGGTTTTACTGCTTATACATTATTTGATAAAAGTTACGCAGGGAAACTGATGAAACTTATTGAGTGCGTCCCTAATTTTAGTGAAGGTAAAGATTTATCAAAAATCAGAGTTATTACCAATGCTATTGAAAATATTGGTGGAATTACCTTGTTAGATGTAGACCCTGGTCCAGATACCAATCGAACTGTAGTAACTTTTGTTGGTTCTCCAACAGCTGTTGAGGAAGCAGCATTTTTAGGCATTAAGACAGCTTCCGAAGTTATAGATATGTCGAAACACAAAGGTACGCACCCTAGGATTGGAGCTACTGATGTTTGTCCATTAATTCCAGTTAGTAATGTTTCTGATAAAGAATGCATTGAAATATCGATAAGAATTGCAAAGCGAGTTGGAGATGAATTGGGCATTCCAGTTTACTTATACGAAAAATCTTCTATAAAGAAGTATCGTAAACGACTTCCCGATGTTAGGAAGGGGGAGTATGAGGGGTTAGCTAAAAAACTTAAAGATCCAAAATGGAGACCTGATTACGGTTCAACAAAGTTCAATTCTGCGTCAGGTGCTACAATTATAGGTGCTCGAGATTTTCTAATAGCATATAATATTAATTTAAATACAAGAGATCATAGGTTGGCTACTGATATAGCTTTTGAACTACGTGAAAGTGGCAGAAGTAAACGAATACCTAATCCTGATTCATTGAATCTATTAGATGGTAAAATTGTTAGAAATCCTGATGGTTCTCCTGTAAAAATCAAAGGTTTATTTAAAGAGGTAAAAGCAGTTGGCTGGTATGTTGATTTATATAAACGTGCCCAGATATCAATTAATTTTAATAATTACAAAGTTGCATCTATTCATGACGTCTTCGATGCGGCTTGTAAGCTAGCAGAAGAAAGAGGAGCTCGAGTAACTGGTAGTGAATTAGTGGGTTTGGTACCTCAAGATGCACTGCTAATGGCAGGGAATCATTATTTAAAAAAACAATCTAGATCTTTAGGAATCCCTAAAAAAGATATTATTGAAACTGCTATACAATCTTTAGGGCTGAATGACGTTGTGCCCTTTAAACCCGAGGACAAAATTATAGAAAATGCCATAAGCAAAACCAGTAGTGAATTATCATCTCTTACAATAAGAAAATTTGTTGATGAACTTTCAAGAAATAGTGTAGCTCCAGGTGGTGGATCCGTATCAGCATTAGTAGGATCCGTGGGTTCATCATTATTATCAATGGTGGCAAGTCTTACTCATGAAAAGAAAGATTTTACTAAATTAAAAAATGAAATGGATAAAATTGGTCTTAAATCTCAATCCTTAAAAGATAGACTTACATTTTTAATTGATGAAGATACCAATGCATTCAAACAATTGATGAAAATGAATCGATTGCCAGAATCAACGCCCATGGAGTCCAAGTATAAAAAAGAATCCATCAAAAAAGCGAATGAGTATGCAATTGAAGTGCCTTTTGAAGTAGCCTCTCTTTGCTTACGTATTCTCGAAATAGCAAAAATATTGGTAGAAAAAGGGAATCCTAATTCAGTAAGTGATGTTGGTGTTGCATCTGAAGTTGCTCTTAGCGGAGTTAGAGGAGCAGCAATGAATGTGTTAATTAATTTACAGGGATTAGGGAATAGCGCTTATTGTAAGAAAAAAGAAAAAAATGTTCGCGACCTAATTAAAAAAGCAGAAACCTTACATAATGATATATTTAAGAAAACCTTAAATACTATAATCAAATGATCAAGTTATTATCTGAGGATATTCGAAATAAAATTTCTGCAGGAGAGGTAGTTGAACGCCCAGCTTCAGTGGTTAAAGAATTGATTGAAAATAGTATCGATGCCAATGCAACAAAGATCAGTATAGTAGTCGAAAAAGGTGGACAGCAATTAATTCAAGTAACTGATGATGGTTGCGGTATTCCTGAGGCTGAATTGTCAATTGCTTTTGATCGATACTCAACTAGTAAAATAGAAATCCTAGATGATTTATTTGCGATTGATACACTGGGATTTAGGGGTGAAGCTCTAGCTAGTATTGCATCTGTTTCAGAAGTAAATATTCTATCTGCTAATGGGAGCGGAAATGGTTTTGAAATGGCTATTTTGAATGGAAAAACTGGAGAATTGAATCCAGCTCCCAATATACCTGGCACTGCAATAACTATTAGAAATTTATTTTATAATACTCCCGCTCGAAAAAAATTCCTTAAAAGTCCTCGAGCCGAATTACGTAAAGTTGTGGAAATGGTTAGAAGGTTTGCTTTAGGATACCCGGAATGCTCGTTCAATTTAATATCTGATGGAAGAGATATTTTAAAACTTCAAATAGAAAATCTTGAAAATCGAATTGTTCATGTAATGGATCCTGCATACCGCGATCAGCTTTTACCTATTAATTTTTCTAAAGGCGATTATTCTATTTCTGGATTTCTTGGGAATTTAAATTTGATTCGATCTAGGCCAGGTGAGCAATATATTTTTTTGAACAATAGATTTATAATGAATCGATTAATGAATTCTTCTGCATATCAAGCATATGGCGCTTTATTAAAGCGTGGAGAGTATCCTTTTTTCTCAATAAATCTATCTATACCTCATCATCAAGTAGATGTAAATGTTCATCCGATGAAAACGGAAGTAAGATTTAAAGATGAATGGAGAATCTTTCATGTATTGAAATCATCTTTTGAAGAATCGTTAGAGCCTATTTTGAAAACTATACCCGATCTNGAGAAACTGAGCTTNGGCAACCAATTTAATGTTGNAACTTNNTTTGATNGGNAAANTCAAGATTCAGAATCTCTTCAAAAAGATTTTATTTTTGAAGAGATAGATANCTCAAATAGTGGCTTTAAACCTATGGTTGATCGAGCAAAAAATTATGTATCNCAATTAGCTTCAAGNNCTGATCAAGATCCAAGCCAAGTTAATCTAAANAATATTTGGCAAGTACATNCTAAATATATTGTTTCACCTATTACTAGTGGATTAGTAATAATTGACCAACACGTGGCTCATGAAAGAATTCTTTTNGAAGAAGCGATGAAGTCATTTGATTCTAATCCGATGTCAGCTCAAACTCTTCTATTTCCTGAAGTCATGGAATTTTCACCTGATGATTTTTCAGTGCTATTGGATGTTTTGACTTATTTGGAAAAGATGGGGTTCCGTATGAGCCAATTNGGAGATAATAAGATAATGGTTGAAGCGATACCTTCAGAAATGTCTTGGGGAAATGAAAAGCTGATTATTANAGAAATGCTTGATAATTANCTAGAAAATCAAAAAGAATATTCTTCTTTTCAAGAAGCTTTGGCTGCTAGTTTTGCTTGTAAAGCAGCAATTAAAGCTGGTGATGTATTAAACGTTGATGAGATGCGAGAATTAGTAAATAGACTTTTTGGTACAAAGCATCCTTATTATTGCCCACATGGGAGACCTATAATTGTTCAATTATCAATGGAAGAACTTGATCGTCGATTCGAACGTATTTAACCTTANCCTACTTATTATAATAAACATTAATTAACTTTTTGAAACCAATAAATAATTCATTAGCAATTATTGGTCCAACCGCAAGTGGGAAAAGTACGGTAGCAGTTGAGATTGCGAAGAGAATTAAAGGCGAAGTAATAGGCCTTGATTCAAGGCAGATATATAAAGATATGGCTATTGGGACTGCACAACCAAGCATAAAAGAGCAACGTGGAGTGTTTCATCATTTAATTGGAATTAAGCCACCTTCAGAAACAATTAGCGCAGGTGCCTATTCAAAATTAGTATTAGATGTAGCTAAAGATATTAAGTCAAGAAATCATATACCTGTATTATGCGGTGGCTCTGGATTATACTATCGAGCTTTAACCCAAGGTATTTTTGATGAGAGTAAGACAGATCTTAAGATTAGAAAAGAACTTGAAAATGAGTATGATCAACATGGATNTGAAACTCTTATGTCTCAATTANTATCTATTGACCCTGATTATGCAAAAAATGTCCATCCTAATAATAAAAAAAGGCTTATTAGAGCATTAGAGATATATCAAAGTACTGGAAAAACACCAACTCAACATTANAATAAACAATCAAATAGCTCAAAAAATAATACACTANATCTTTTTACAATTTATCTGGAATGGGAAAAAAGTGAATTAAATAATAGGATTAAAACTCGCACTAAAGAAATGTTAAAAGATGGATGGATTGATGAAGTAAAGAAATTATTAAAGGATTATTCCGATGCTATCATACCTCCATTAGATTCTATAGGGTATAGAGAAATAGTATCATATATAGATAATAAAACAACACTTAGGTCTTTAAAAAAAACAATTGCTATAAAAACTAGACAATTTTCAGTTCGTCAAATTAAATGGTTTAATAANGAATCAATAGATTTAACNATAAANATGAAAAGTNATAAGTCTATAAATCAAATTTGCGATCAAATTATTAATGAAATTCAGCGTTGACGAACTTGTTTTTATAGTAAAATAAAATGTATATTTCACCGCTCTTTAAACCATTCCAGAGAGAAGGTAAGGGCAATAATTATTAATCTCCGATAAGTTATCTTTGGAATGGATTCAACTGCCCGGAGATTTTTTTATTATAAGGAGGTGNCTATGGCATCGTCCANAACGAAACAGATTATGGATTCATCAGCCATCAATCGNTCAATCACACGTTTGGCNCATGAAATTCTTGANCGTAATAACGGTGCACANGATTTAATGTTAATAGGTATTTTAANAAGAGGTGANCCNCTTGCAAAAAGACTCCGTAAGCTAATCAAAAATATATCTAAGGTAGATATTCCAATTGGTTTTGTAGATATAACGTTTCATAGAGATGATTTTCGTAGTCGATTAGTGGTACCTCAGGTAAAAGGTACAAATATTCAAGATTCGATTAATGAAAAAGTAGTTATTCTCGTAGATGATGTGTTGTTCACGGGTCGCACAATTCGCGCNGCCATGGATGAGTTAAATTCATTTGGTAGNCCCAGCAATATTCAATTAGCGGTACTTGTGGATAGAGGTCATAGAGAGTTGCCTATCAGAGCCGACTTCGTTGGAAAAAATATTCCAACCCATGAAGGTGAGCACGTTAAAGTATGGGTAAAAGAAATAGATAATAAAGATTTAGTTACCCTAAAAAATTATAGTAAAGCTTAATTATGCAGAATAAACATTTATTAGGCTTAGAAAATTATCCTGCTCAAGATATCCAAACAATTATTGATACTGCATTTAGCTTTAAAGAAGTCCTCGAACGCCCTATTAAAAAGGTGCCTTCTCTGCAGGGAAAAACAATTGTAAATTTATTTTTTGAAGACTCTACTCGTACAAGGATTAGTTTCGAATTGGCTCAAAAAAGACTTAGCGCTGATACAGTAAACTTTTCAGCATCTACATCGAGCCTAAAAAAAGGTGAAACATTTAAGGATACTTCACAAAATATTGAAGCAATGAAAATCGATGCCGTTGTTATGCGACATCCAACTCCAGGTTCTCCGCTTCAATTAACAAATTATATTGATTCTATAGTCATTAATGCAGGAGATGGGACACATGAGCATCCCACTCAAGCAATTCTTGATATGACTAGTCTTCAAGAAAAATTTGGATATCTAAAAGGACTAAAAATTGGGATTATTGGTGATATCGCTCATAGTAGAGTTGCTTTAAGTAATATTTATGGACTAAAAATTATGGGTGCAGATGTGACTTTATGTGGTCCATCTACATTAATACCGCCACATGTTGAAGAATTAGGTGTAAAAGTTAATTACAATGTAGATCAAGTAATTGAATGGGCGGATGCATTAAATGTATTACGTATACAGAGAGAACGAATGGGTGGAGGAATGATTCCCTCTATAAGAGAATATCGAAATTTATTTGGGATAACTACTGAACGTCTTGCAAATCATAAAAAAGAAATAGTTATTATGCATCCAGGACCCATGAATCGAGGAGTAGAGATTGATAGTTCTATAGCAGATAGTGACCAGGCAATCATACTTGACCAAGTATTGAATGGGGTTGCTTCGAGAATGGCGATATTATATTTACTTTTGGGTGGTAAAGAAAGTGGAGACAATAAATAAGATGAAAATATCTAGATTAAATAAAAATATAGCCCTAATAGGTGGCACTATTTTAGATCCTATTAATGGAAATGAGAAAAAGGGAAATGTTCATATTGTTGATGGTAAAATCAAATCAATTTCTAATAAAAAACCTCCGAAAAGTGCTACAATAATTGATTGTAAAGGATTAATTATAACTCACGGTTTTTGTGATATTCATTCACATTTCCGTGAACCAGGTCGAGAAGACAAAGAAACTCTTGAATCTGGGGCTATTGCAGCATTGGTTGGGGGTTTTACAAGAGTTTGTGTTATGCCTAATACTGATCCTCCGATAGATTCTCCAGAATCCATCCGATATATTGTTGATCGTTCCGAAGAATGCCCGGTATATATACATCCTATTGGGGCTATTTCCAAAAATCAACATGGAGAAGAGTTGACTGAAATGGCGATTATGATCTCTGAAGGAGCTGTGGCATTTAGTGACGATGGACTTCCAGTTACGGATAGTAGAATTATGAGAAATGCCTTAGAATACGCAAATATGCTTGGCATACCATTAATCAACCATGCCGAAGATCTTTGTCTTAAACAAGACGGAGTTATGCATGAGGGTACTATATCTACGCAACTTGGTTTGCCTTCGAGTCCAGATCTTACAGAATCCAATATGGTCCATCGAGATTTAGAATTATCTGAACTAACAGGCGCAAGGTTACACGTACCACATGTTAGCTCTGCTAAATCTATTAATCATATTAGAAAAATAAAGGAAAATAATTTAAAAATATCAGCAGAAGTCTCTCCCCATCATTTATTTTTTACCGATGAAGACCTTGTTACATTTGATACAAATTTAAAGGTTGCCCCACCTATAAGGTCTAGATTTGATAGAAAATCACTAATAAAAGCATTAAAAGATGGGACTATTGATTGCATAGCCACAGATCATGCTCCTCATACAATAGAAGAGAAAGAAGCTACATTTGATTTAGCTCCTTTTGGCATGATCGGCCTCGAATCTTGCTTTGGCGCTGTATATAAAACTATGGTAGTTGAGAATAATATGAAAAGAACTGAATTAGTAAAAGCGTTAACAGTGAACCCAAGAAAAATTATGGGTTTTGATTATGATTTATTTAAGATAGGAAAAGAGGCGGAGATTACAGTTTTTGATCCTCATAAAGATTGGGTTTTTAGTCATAATAATATCTATTCAAAATCTAAGAATTCAGCATTCCTAGATAAAAAAATGGTTGGGCATGTAGAATACACAATTGTTAAAGGCCAT
This sequence comes from Fidelibacterota bacterium, assembly GCA_002701875.1. GTDB lineage: Bacteria > Fidelibacterota > Marinisomatia > Marinisomatales > TCS55. Next base: position 2,598 of record NZWI01000064.1, on the reverse strand, counting down.
ATAGCTAAAAATAATTAATTTTCTCTTTATGAATTATGGTTGACTATGATGTGCTGTCTAGTCTAATATTTCCGGCTAATATTGAATTGAAAATGAACAAAACAAGATCACTAAAATCAGGTGAAATAAACAAAGATTGGTATGTTGCTAATGCCGAAGGAAAAACGCTTGGTCGTTTTGCCAGTGAGGTTTCTAAAATACTACGAGGTAAGCATAAACCAACTTTTACTCCAAACATGGATATGGGTGATTTTGTTGTTGTTGTAAATGCAGATAAAGTGAGTGTTTCAGGTAATAAAGATTCCCAGAAGACTTATTTTAAACATTCAGAGTATATTGGATCTTCAACATTTACTAAATTAGATCATCTACGTAAAACACACCCTGAAAGAATTGTTGAAAAAGCAGTATGGGGTATGTTGCCAAAAAACAAATTGGGGCGCTCTATCATCAAACATCTAAAGGTTTATTCAGGACCTGAACATCCGCATATGGCTCAACAGCCAAAAGTATTAGATATTTAATGGCGAATAAAGCAGTATATAATGCAATTGGCCGTAGAAAAGACTCTATAGCTCGAATCTATTTAACACCAGGTAAGGGAAAAATTACTATTAATGATCGCCCTTTTAAAGATTATGTTTGTCGTGAAAGTTTAGGGATAGTGGTTACACAACCTCTAGACATTGTTGAGCAAAGAGACTCTTATGATATTTCGATTATTGTAAAAGGTGGAGGCCTATCAGGGCAAGCTGGCGCAATTCGATTAGGCATTGCCAGGGCATTAAACCAAGTTAGCGCTGATTTTCGTCCGGCATTAAAGGAAGCAGGATTTTTGACACGCGATGCTCGTGAAGTAGAGCGTAAAAAATATGGTCAACCAGGTGCTCGTAAAAAATTTCAATTTTCTAAACGATAATTAATATGGCAAAAGTAAAATTTGAAGATTTATTAGTTACGGGTGCACATTATGGGCATGTTACTCGGAAATGGCATCCTAGCTATAAACCTTTTATCCTAATGGAAAAAAATGGCGTACATATTATTAATTTAGAAGAAACGCTTCGTTTCTTAGATAAAGCTTTAGATTATATTGAAACTAAAACAAAAAATAATGCTGAGTTTTTATTTGTTGGTACAAAAAAACAGGCAAAAGATATTGTGCAACAAGAGGCTGATCGTTGCTCTATGTTTTATGTAGTTGAACGTTGGTTAGGCGGAACTCTAACAAATTTTTCAACAATTAAGAAAAGTATCAAGAGATTGAATTTACTTGAAAAAGAAGGTTCTCAGATTTATGAGAATCAGACAAAAAAAGAAATTCAAATGTTGAATAGAGAAAGAATTAAACTTTCAGATCAACATCGAGGAATTAAAGATATGCGGAGGCTGCCAGATGCAGTAATTATAGTAGATGCAAAATTGGAATCCACAGCTGTAAATGAAGCAAGCCGTCTAGGAATTCCAATAATTGCACTAATAGACTCTAATACTGATCCTAGTAATATTGATTTTCCTATCCCGGCTAATGATGATTCAATTAGAACAATACAGTTAATTATGACTACAATAGCCGATACTATTTTAGATTCAAGAACAGATAAAAAAACTAAACCATCAAATAGTAAAATTGATGCTAATAAACATAGTAAAGGGGAATCAATAAAAGTTAAAGTTTCTAACAAATTAGATAAAGAATCTACAGCTGAAAATGAGAATAAGGTTAGCCCTAATCAAGAGGGCACAGAAGTTAAATGAGTATTGATGCATCAATAGTAAAGCAACTTAGAGAAAAAACAGGTGTAGGTATGATGGACTGCAAAAAAGCTCTAGTCGAGACAGCTGGAAATGTAGATGAAGCAATAAATTATTTAAGAAAGTCAGGTATCGCGAAGGCTGAAAAAAAAGGTGATAGAGTAGCCAAAGAAGGTTTGGTATTTTCTTATATCCATCATGGGGGCCGCTTAGGTGTATTGGTTGAATTGAATTGTGAGACAGATTTTGTAGCCAAGACAGATGGGTTTTCTGATCTGGCGCATAATATTTCTATGCAAATTGCTGCGACCAATCCTCTAACAATTACACGTGATGAGATTGATCAGTCTTTATTGGATAAAGAAAAAGAAATTTTCACTGATCAAGCAAAAGAGTCAGGGAAGCCAAAAGAAATTATTGATAAAATTGTAGAAGGTAGGTTTGAAAAATATTATGCTGAGTCATGTTTATTGGAGCAGCAGTTTATAAAAGATCCTGATAGAAAAATTAGTGATTTAATCACTGATGCTGTATCAACTTTAGGTGAAAATATTGTAATAAATCGATTTTCACGATTCTCTGTAGGTGAATCCAACCTAACCGAAAAATCTAAGTAAAATACATGCCTGGTCCCGCGTACAGGCGAATTCTTCTAAAACTAAGTGGCGAGGTTCTCGCTGGTGATCAACAATTTGGTATTGATCCTGTAATGGCTTCACGTCTTGCATCAGAAATTCAATCTATTCATAAATTAAATGTTAGAATTGGGCTAATTATTGGTGCTGGAAATATTTTTCGTGGAATGGAGGCAGCTACTAAGGGTATGGAGAGAGTTACAGGTGA
>NZWI01000063.1 GCA_002701875.1 Fidelibacterota bacterium | reverse complement strand
TGCTTTTTTTAAAGACTGAATGATCCTTCCTGGAAGTGCACCAATATATGTTCTTCTATGTCCACGTATCTCTGCTTCATCGCGTACACCACCTAAAGACATTCGTACAAATTCACGTCCCATAGATCTTGCAATTGATTTTCCCAGAGATGTTTTACCAACACCAGGAGGCCCTGCAAAACATAAGATTGGACCTCGTATTGCACCATCAGGATCCTTTTTCATCTTCAATGCGCGAACTGCAAGATATTCAAGAATTCTTTCCTTTACCTTTTCCAGACCATAGTGATCCTCATCAAGAATTTTATTAGCATCTTTAACATCAATGGAATCTTCTGATTTTATTGACCAGGGTAATTCTGTTAGCCAATCCAAATAAGTTCTTGAAACTGTATACTCAGGTGACTGAGAAGGTATTTTTGATAATCTATCTAATTCTTTTAAGGCAACCTTCTCTGCCTCTTTTGGCATTTTTGCTTTTTTAATCGCATCCTCAATCTCTTTTAATTCAACTTGCGATTCATCTTCACCTAATTCCCGCTTAATGGCTTTCATTTGTTCTCTTAGATAATACTCGCGCTGCGATTTACTTATTTCATCATGGACTTCAGTCTGGATCTCTTCGCCAAGTTTGATCCTTTGAATTTCTTTCGTTAAAATATTAATAGATTTTTCTACCCTACTTTTAATATCAAGCTCTTCCAGTACATCTTGCTTTTCAGGGTTTGAAACAGTAAGTAATGAAACTGCGCGGTCAGCTAAACGAGCCGGTTTCTGAATATTAGAAAGCATCCCAGTGTGTTCCTCACTTAGATTAGGAGCAACTTTAATTAATTCATTAAAAACTTGTCGAAGATTATTTGCTAAAGCGTCTATTTCAACGTCATCAGAATATTTATTATCGGACATTCGTTGCACTACGGCGCGGTAATAAGGATCTTTCTCTTTATAATCTAGAATCTTGACTCTGTCTATTCCTTGCACAATTGCTGACTTACTATTATCAGGCATATCAAATACTTTAAGTACGACAGCTAGCGTTCCGAATGAATACATTTCATCTGGCTCAGGATTTTCAATTGATCCATCTTCTTGTGCTACAACAACAATATGTTTACTGCTAGATGGCAGCTCATTAATTAGCTTTAGAGATTTATCTCTACCAATATAAATAGGAATCACTTGTTGCGGAAAAAGAACAGTATTCCGCAATGGCATTACTGGATAAGATTCACTTTCTTCTAATAAATCTTCATTAAAATCTTTTTCAAAATCTTTGCTCATAATATTCCTTTAATTTGTCATTAATTAATGAGTCAAACTTTGTGCCATTAATTTAAATATGCAATTTTGACATATAATTTACAAATAACTGCCAATTTTATGCCTAAATGGTTCATTTTTCTAATATGTGACAGCTTGCACAGTTTTCACGAAATTCATGGGGGATCTTTTTTGCAACGACTGGTCCAGCACCAAAATTCATTTTTCGCTCAGTTGCATGGCATTGCAAACATGTCTGTTCATCGATAAACTGTAAGTGCGCAGGAAGCCTTGATAATTTAGGAGGGACTTTCCCATCAATTAAAATTAATGGTGATTCTTCACTTAATAAGTCCGGATTTGATTCAATCCCCTGATCTGCATATACCAACCAAACAAGCATAAATCCTGAGACCACAACTAAGCCATAAATTAAGCTTTTATTTTGGATCATACTTTTTCTGAAACTAACCTGGCTTGTTCATCAGCATGATATGAACTTCTAACTAATGGTCCAGATTCAACTACTTGAAAGCCTAACTCTAGCCCTTTTTGTTTGTAGTATAGAAATTCTTCATCTTCTACATACCGTTTTACTTCAAGATGATCTGTAGTTGGTTGCAAATATTGTCCAATAGTGAAAATCACAACTCCAAGATCAACTATTTCTTTCATGGTTTCGATTACTTCATCTTTTGATTCTCCCAAACCAACCATCATTCCGGTTTTGGTTTTCAAACCAAAATCCACAGATCGTTTTAAAACTTCCAAACTCCTTTTCCAAACTGCTTGAGCTCTAACTTTTTTACTTATACGTTCTATGCATTCAATATTATGTGAAAATATCTCAGGCTTAGCATTAAAAACTATGTTCAGTGCAGGTTGATACCCTTGAAAGTCCGGAGTTAAAACTTCTACCGTACATTGGGGCACATGTTTATGTATCTGCTTTATAGTATCAGCCCATATTCTAGCTCCAAAGTCACCTTTCAAATCATCACGGTCAACTGATGTAATAACTACATGTTTTAAATTCATCTTTTTTATAGCCATGGCTGATCGAAAAGGTTCCATTTTATCTAACTGCTTAGGTAAACCAGTCTTAACAGAACAAAATCCACATGCCCTAGTACAAATATCCCCTAATATCATTATGGTAGCAGTTCCCCTATCCCAGCATTCATATATATTTGGACAACGAGCTTCTTCACAAACAGTATGAAGTTGATTTTTCGATACTGTTTTTTCAACAAATTTGTATCCTTTGCCAAATTGAATACGAATCTTTGGTTTTTTTGAAATCATGGTTTTGTTTACTATCATGATTCGTCGACTTTCTGAAATAAATAAATCATATACCTTTTATACTTTTTAAAATCCTTGCTATCAAGAAGTGAAAGTTGTTTCATCTTATCATCTACTTTTTTACCAAAAGCCTTTTTTATTACTTTTAAAATAAAAGGATGATTTTTACCTAAATAATTTGATGAATATTCAAAAGTAGGAAAGATAAATCTTTCCATTAGTGCCTTTGCACCATCTAACGTTGGCATAGTATTTTCAGTTTGATCAAACTCTTTAATTAATTTGAAGCCATATTCTTCAGCTTTCTTGATATAGTTTTTCTCATCATGTGAAGCCTTAATATGCCAATCACCACTTCCATCATTATGATAAAGGAAATAATCAGAAGCCAATAAATAACCCCCATCTCGTACAGTTTTTTGTGCAGTTTTCCATCCAGGTTCGATCTCTATATAGCAGGCACTTTCACTTTCAAATACTAGGTCATATTTTTTTTCTGGTTCAAAGTTTTCAAACTTTGATCTATGAAATTTTACTTGTCCATCATATTTCTCTTTAAAAACGGTTTCTTGATATTCATCAGGAGATAATGCTTCAACTTCATATCCTTTAGATATAAGATAACTTGAATTACCTCCAATTCCAGCACCGACATCTAAGATCGTCTTTACTTCGTCAGGGATAAAGGAAGCCAAATGTTCAATATAGCGACCTTGTGCTTTTACCATATTATCTAATGTTAATTCATTTGGGTCTATCGATTCAGGATCATCCCAAAATCCATAATGTAGATAAGGAGAACGAATGGATTCTGAATAAAGTTTTAATACATGATCAATTGGCATTATAATAAACTTTCCAAATCAATCTTCTCAATATTTTCGCGAACTGATTCAATAAATTGACTACCTCCTGCACCATCAATTAAACGATGATCAAAGCCAAGTGATAAATACATCATACTTTTAATACCTATAGTATCACCATCATTTGTTTCTATAACAACAGGCCTTTTCTTTACGACTCCAACACCTAAGATTCCAACGTTTGGCTGATTAATAATGGGGGTTCCCATTGTTACATTGAAAACTCCAAAATTAGAAATAGAAAAAGTTGATCCTTGGAGCTCATCTATATTCAATTCTTTGTTTCTAGTTCTCAATACTAGATCACGAACTTTTCTGCATATTCCTAAGAAATTTAATTCTTCACAGTTTAATATAACTGGTACCATAAGTCCATTATCTACTGCAACGGCCATGCCAATATTTATATTTTTATGATAAATAATTGAATTTTCATCTAAAGATGAATTCATATCAGGAAATTGGCCTAGTGCTTTAACACATGCCTGAATTATGAACGGAGTATAGGTTAAACTATACCCTTCTCTTTGAGAAAAAGATTCTTGCTTAAGTAAAACATAATCAACAATCTTTGTCATATCAACCTCAGTCATCACATAAACATGTGCCGAAGTATCAATGCTCGATCTCATATGATCTGCAATTAATTTTCTCATATGATCCATCTCCACTTTATCTTCATCTGAAGAAAAAATATGAGATGGTATATTTCGATCTTCTGAAATTGTTTTAACAATTGGATCTTGCCGATTCTTAATATAACTAAGAATATCTACTTTTGTTACTCTACCACCTTTTCCACTACCCTCAATGGTCATTAATTCATCATATTCGATATTATTCTCTACAGCAATTCTATTTACAACAGGCGTGAAAAATTTCTTCTCAATTGATTTTGATTTAATAGAAACTTTTTTCTGATCAACTGGTTTTGATTCAATATTTTTTTCAATATCTAATGCTTCTTTTTCTTCTAAGGGTTTTTCAACAACAGAAGCATTTGAATCAGTTTCAACTCTTGCAATCACAGCACCTACTTCCATCACATCATTTGCTTGCCCAATAATTTCGATCAATACTCCTGCTGTAGAACTCGGAATTTCAGAATCAACTTTATCTGTGCCAATCTCAAGTATTATTTCATCCATTTTAATTGGGTCACCTACTTTTTTTCTCCATTCAATGATGGTTCCTTCAGTTATGGACTCACCCATTTTTGGCATTACAATATCTACAATCATTAATACTCCAATAACTCAATTAATGCATTTTGAATATCACTGTTTTGAACTAATACTTTTTCTTCTAAATACCAATTATAGGGCACATGTGCATCAGCCGACCCTACTCTTTTTACCGGACCATCTAAATATTCAAAATTGTTTTCTCCAATTAAAGCTGCGATTTCCGCACCGGGACCATTCGTTAAATTGTCTTCATGAACAACTAAAGCTTTACCAGTTTTTACCACAGAGGAACTGATAGTCTCATGATCCAATGGATTTAATGTTCTGAGATCAATAATCTCAACCACATCTTGTTCGAGTTCACATGCTTTAACAGACTCTATACACTTTTGAACCATTGCTCCCCAAGTTATTATCGTTAATATATTGCCTTCTTGCACAATTTTTGCTTTACCAAATGGTAATATATAGTTTTTGTCAGGCTCTGGTGTAGAAGAAAATCCTTGGCGATACAATCCTTTATGTTCCATAAAAATTACTGGATCATCCATGCGACAAGCTGCCTTCAGTAAACCTTTTGCATCGGTAGCATTAGATGGATAAGCAATCTTTATACCCGGCATATGCATAAAATATCCATCAATAGATTGACTATGNCATATNGCACCNTGAATATANCCACCCACAGGTACTCGAATTACNAATGGACATTTCCAATTTCCATTGGATCGATAACGCATTGAAGCTAACTCATTTCTAATCTGCATCATTGCTGGCCAGATGTAATCTCCAAATTGTATTTCAACACATGGNTTCCAACCTGTAACCGCAAGTCCAATTGCAGTTCCAATAATTGATGCCTCAGCAAGTGGAGAATTAAAAACTCGATCTTTTCCAAATTGTTTTGTCAAACCTTTTGTTGCAGTAAAAACTCCGCCTTTTGGATCAGCAATATCTTCTCCATATATAACCATTTTTTTATTAAATGACATNTCCTCAGACATAGCATGATTTATTGCATCAACTAGTACNACCTTTTCATTAATTGTCTTTAACGAAGTTTCTTTTAAATTGTTTTGNTCAGAATAAACATGATCTAANGCAGTAGATATATCAGGATGATTTTGCTTATCAGCCCATTCTGCATCCTTATTAACTTGTTCAAAAACTTTATTCCTTATAGTCTCAAAATCGTTAGCTGAAGCAACTTTTTTATTTACACAATATTTTTCAAATTGAGCTATTGGATCTCTTTTTTTATCGGATTCTAAATCTTTGTCAGATCTATATTTTCGTTGGTCATCAGATGAAGAATGGGGTAACAACCGAACAACGTGAGATATAATAACTGATGGCCCTTTCCCTTTTCTTGCTCTATCTACAGCTTGTTTAAATGCAAGGTCAGTTTCAAAAAAACTTGTACCATCAACATCANANCTTGANAGATTTTGGTAACCACCAACCATTGAATAAACNGAAGCNCCTGAAGTCTGCTCTGATATATGNACACTNATTGCATATTGATTATCTTGAATATGAAATATTACCGGTAGCTTCTCACGGCTAGACCAATTTAAAGCTTCATGAAACTCTCCTTCACTTGTACTACCTTCGCCTGATGAAACATANACAACTTCTTTTGTTTTTTCCCATTTCCTTGACATTGCACAACCNACTGCCTGTAAAAACTGTGTTCCNGTAGGACTTGATTGACTTACTATTCTCAAATTTTTATGACCATAATGCTGAGGCATTTGTCGACCTCCTGAATTCGGATCATCATCACGAGCTAAAAATGACAGGAGCTGCTCTTTTCCTGTCATCCCAAGTCCTAGACATAATGCAGCATCTCTATAGTATGGATAAACCCAATCTTTTCCAGCATTCAAATTATTAGATGCTGCCAATTGTGCGCCTTCATGCCCAGAACAGCCAATATGAAAATACGCTTTACCTTGCTTAAGTAAAATCAACTGTTTTTCATCCAAGGTTCGCGCAAGATACATTTTATTATAAATATCTAATAATTCCTTTTTTTGAAAGCCGTGTAATCTAGCCATTAGTCAAATCTCACTTCTTCATGTGAAAGAATATTGTTAAAATATTTAATAATTGTATTTTTTACCTTATTAATATCCTGTTTACTACCCATTAATTTTTCCATAGATGTAACNCCATAATCAAATATCCCACANGGTATAATNCCATCAAAATATCTAAGATCAGTATTTACATTAAGAGCTAATCCATGCATCGTAACCCATCGAGATATTCTAACTCCTTGTGCACCAATTTTTTCATCACCGACCCAAACGCCGGTTAGGNCATCTTTTAGTTCTGCTTTTATTTCAAAATCTGATAGCGTATCTATAATTATTTTTTCCAATGTTCTCATATACCAAGAAACACTTTTAACGAATCTATTTAAATCCAAAATTGGATAAACCACAATTTGTCCTGGACCATGAAAAGTTATATCCCCACCTCTTTCAATCCTAAACACTTGTATCTCTTCTGATGCAGATTGAAGTAGATGATTATCATTTGCATTTTTACCTAAAGTATATACTGGCTCATGTTCCACTATAATAAGAGTATCTGGTTCTTTACCNGATACAACCTTCTTGTGATATTCTTTTTGAATATCCCATGCAGAATTATAGCTCATTCTNCCAAGGTCCAATATGTTCATAGATGATTGCATTTACTGATGAATTCCNTGTCCATACGCATCTTGNGCTGCTTCCATAATAGCTTCGGAAAGAGTCGGGTGNGCATGCATTGTTATAGCAATCTCTTGCCATGTTGTCTCTAAAGCTTTAGCTAATGTCAGCTCCGCAATCAATTCTGTAGCATCATTACCTATAATATGACAACCAAGTAATTCACCATATTTTTCGTCAAAAATGATTTTTATAAATCCTTCTGAAGATCCAATAGCAAGTGCTTTGCCGCTTCCNCTAAAGTTAAAACGGCCTACTTTTAATTTATATCCTTCATCCTTAGCAGCTTTTTCAGTGAGTCCCATAGAAGCAACTTGTGGCTGGCAATAGGTGCATGCGGGTATATTACTATAGTCTAATGGATGTGCNTTTTTTCCTGAAGCATGTTCAGCAGCGACATGACCTTGAGCGGATGCGACATGAGCTAGCCAAGGAGGGCCGGAAACATCTCCTATTGCGTAAATATTTGGAACAGATGTTTCATTAAATTCATTAATTACAATTGAACCACGATCTGTTTTTATTCCAATATCCTCTAATCCTATTCCTTCAATATTACCACACACGCCCATTGCAACTAAAACTTTTTCAGCTTCAATAATCTTTGAAGTTTTTCCCTTTTCAAGAGTAACCTTAATATTTTTCTGCAATTTCTTAACTTTGGATACTTTAGTCCCTGTATAAATATTAATGCCTGATTTTTTAAATAGTTTTTCTAGTTCCTTTGAGATTTCTAAATCTTCATTTGGTAAAATATTTGGCATCATTTCAATTAAATGAACATCGCTCCCAAATTCATTGAAAAAATATGCAAATTCAGCACCAATAGCACCGGCACCAATAATAATTAACTTTTTTGGAGGAGAATCAACTACCATAGCTTCTTTTGATGAAATTATATTTTTATCATCAAACTCTATTTCAGCAAATTTTTTAGCTCTGCCTCCAGTTGCTATAATAATTTTTTTNGCCTGAACNTTTTGTTCTTTNTTTCCGTTACTAACTATAATCTCNGATTTGGAATTAAGTATTCCTCTACCAACGATATGTTTTATTTTATTTTTTTTCATTAAAAATTCAATACCTTTTGATAGATTTAAAGAAATATCTCTACTACGCTTAACTGTCTGAACAAAATCAATATTATATTTTGGTACTTGAATCCCAAATTGTTTACTATTTTTGATATAGTGGAGAATTTCTGCACTTTTTAATAATGCCTTTGTTGGTATGCACCCCCAATTAAGGCATACCCCTCCTAGTCGATTCTGATCAATAATTGCTGTTTTGTTACCCAATTGTGCAGACCGTATTGCTGAGACATAACCTCCAGGTCCTCCACCCAAAACTACAATATCAAAAGCTGCCATTACTTTACTTACTTATAATACTTAAGAATTCAGCTCTAGTCTCAGCTGATTTTCTGAATTGTCCTAACATTGCTGAAGTAGATGCTAAACTATTTTGTTTTTCAACGCCCCGCATCTGCATGCAAAGATGTCTACCTTCCATCACAACTGCAACTCCAATTGCTTCCAAGATTTCTTGTATCGTATAAGCAATCTCATCTGTTAATCGTTCCTGAACCTGTAATCTTCTTGAAAACATATCAACTATTCTGGGAATTTTGGAAAGCCCAATTATCTTACCATTAGGCAGATAACCAACGTGTGCTCTACCAAAAAAAGGTATCATATGGTGCTCGCATAATGAAAAAAATTCAATATCTCTAACCACAATCATATCTTTACAATTTTCACTAAAAATCGCATTATTAATGACATCGTCAATTTTAGTACGGTATCCTTGTGAAAAATAATCCCAAGCCTTAGCTACGCGAGTTGGGGTTTTAATTAAACCTTCCCTATTTACATCTTCACCAATTAATTGAAGCAATTCTTTTGTTATGGATTCTAATCTATCATAATTATTAGTCATTAAGTTTTCCTTCTAAATAAATTAATTTTCTCAAACTAGTCGGGTGATACCTTATCCTTGAGTCCCCAAACTCCAATATAGAACAACGGAGTGTCAAACAATGCAATGAAAAATTTGAATAAGTAGGATGCTATAATAAGATTTACAAGATCAGCAATAGTGCGAATATTACCCCCAAGGTTATTAGCAAAATAAAGAACTGATAGAATTGCAGTTGTATCAACTAATTGACTTACAACTGTAGATAAATTATTACGCACCCATAAGTATTTGCCCTTGGTTAAGTTCTTCCAGAAATGAAATAATTTTACATCAACGCTTTGTGCAACTAAGTATGCAAACATTGAAGCAATAACATTACCAATCATAAAACCATATACACTCTCAAATGTGGAAGTTGCTCCTGATACGCCTGATGCATCCTTTAAATAATGGCCTAGCATCATTAGTCCCAACATAAAAAAATTCATTGCAAAACCTACCCAAACCAAAACCTGAGCTCGCTTTTTGCCATATAATTCACAAATAAGATCCGTTGCCAAAAAAGTAAATGGATAGGCAAGAGTTCCGGCAGGCACGATTAATCCGAAAACATTAACAAATTTTGTCGTTCCAATAATATTACCAACAACAAGTGATGTTAAAAAAATGCTACTGAGAAATAAAAAAAGCTTTTCTTTAAACTTCATAATTATTATTTCCCATAATAATCAGTAAATATTGTTGGTGTCTCCTTTAATCGAATTCGATATAGCTTTGCACCTTTAAGGCTAGGTTCAATTTGTAACCAAATAAATTGCGCCAAGTTTTCAGAACTAGGTTGTTTATCTTTAAACCATTCAACTTCTTTTTCAAATTGAGTGTGGTCTAAAACATCTATAACATACTTATTTACAATTTTTTTTAAATGACCCAAATCCACTATAAAACCAGTCTCATCATCAACTTCTCCTGTTACCATTACCTCCAATGTATAATTATGACCATGGACTTTAGAATCAGGACCAAAAACATTTCGATTCTTTTTATCAGACCAATCCTTATGTCCATATTGATGGGCTGCATTAAAGTAAAATAATTTTGTTAAATATAAATTTTTCATTTATTTGTATGATACAATTATTTATTAATAGTGAATTTACTTATTTGCCAGTAATAGTTAGAAATTATTTATTTGAGCTGATGGACAATATGGTGCGATTACACATTCATTACAATTCGGTCTTCTTGCGACACAAACTGCCCTGCCATGATCAATGATCATATGCGTAAGACTTACCCATTCATTATCATTAAATAATTTCATTAGAGCAAATTCTATTTTTTTTGGATCTCCTGTATTAACAAATTTCAGAAGGTTCATAATTCGAATCATATGTGTGTCAATAACCATAGAAGGAACATTATATATTTCTCCAAGAACACAATTAGCAGTCTTCCGACCTACGCCAGGAAGCCTAACCAGGTCCTCTAAATTATTGGGAACTTTTCCATTGTATTCCTCAACAATCACTAAACTTGCAGATTGAATATTTCGAGCTTTTTGATTATGATAACCGCATGAATGAATATCTTTTGCTAAGAGGCTTACATTACAAAAAGCAAAATCAGATGGTGAAGGATATTTCTCGAATAAATTTTGAGTAACTTGATTCACTCTATGGTCCGTACATTGAGCTGATAAAATTGTAGCTATCAATAATTCATGTGGTGAACTATAGTTTAGTGAACATTTTGAATCAGGATAATT
>NZWI01000062.1 GCA_002701875.1 Fidelibacterota bacterium | reverse complement strand
AACATAGACTTCATTCTTATAACTGTCGCTATTTTTCCAAAGTTCAATTTGAGCCAAAGTTTGATTACTAAATGAATTGCTCATCACAAAAGAAGGGTGACCCGTCGCATTACCTAAATTCACTAGGCGGCCTTCGGCCAAAATAATGATATCTTTGCCCTTAATAGTATATTTATCCACTTGTGGTTTAATTACATCTTTAGTATCACCATAATTTTCATTTAACCATGCGATATCAATTTCATTATCAAAATGACCAATATTACATACAATTGTTTTATCCTTCATGGCTTCAAAGTGACGTCCATCTACAATATCTTTATTTCCAGTCGCTGTAACAACAATATCTACTTCTGAGACCACTGTTTCCATTTTCTTTACCTGATAGCCATCCATTGAAGCCTGAAGAGCGCATATTGGATCCACTTCAGTAATTATCACGCGAGCACCAGCACCACGTAGTGATGCGGCAGATCCTTTACCTACATCCCCGTACCCCGCGACTACTGCTACTTTTCCTGCCAACATTATATCTGTTGATCTACGAATTGCATCAACTAATGATTCTTTACATCCATACTTATTATCAAATTTTGATTTTGTGACAGAATCATTAACATTTATAGCTGGCAGAGGAAGAGTGCCATTTTTTACTCGTTCATGTAGGCGATGAACCCCTGTCGTAGTCTCTTCCGACAAACCTTTTATATCTTTCACAAGTTCTGGATATTTATCCAATACCATATTGGTCAGATCTCCCCCATCATCTAAAATCATATTTAACGACTCGCCATCTTTAAATCCGAATAAAGTTTGTTCAATGCACCAATCAAATTCCTCTTCATTCATTCCTTTCCAAGCATAAACAGGGATACCAATTGCAGCAATCGCTGCAGCTGCATGATCTTGAGTTGAAAAGATGTTGCAGGATGACCAGGTGACCTCTGCTCCAAGTTCAACTAAGGTTTCAATTAATACTGCCGTTTGAATTGTCATGTGCAAACATCCAGCAATGCGAGCACCTTCCAAAGGTTTAGAATAAGCATATTCTTGACGTATAGACATAAGTCCTGGCATTTCTGCCTCAGCTAATGCGATCTCTTTCCTCCCCCAATCTGATAAGGAAATATCTTTAACTTTATAGAGAGACTTCTCAAGTTTTTTTGTTTTTGCTAGTTCCATAATTATTTCCTTTCTGAAACAGCAGATTGAATTTCATCAACCTTGTCTGTTTTCTCCCAAGTAAATAGATCATTTTCACGGCCAAAGTGTCCATTAGCAGCTGTTTTTCTATATCTAGGGTGCTTTAAATTTAAATGATTTATAATTTCTCCAGGTTTTAATCTAAAAACTAACTTGGATACTTGAGTTAGTTCCTCATCTGAAATTTTTCCAGTTCCAAATGATTTCACATAAAATGAGGTTGGCTCAGCAACACCGATACTATACGATAACTGGACCTCGCATTTTGTTGCTATCTCAGCTGCAACAATATTTTTTGCAATATATCGTGCCATATATGCTGCAGAACGATCTACTTTTGATGGATCCTTTCCTGAAAAAGCGCCACCTCCGTGAGGAGCATATCCTCCATATGTATCAACGATAATTTTTCGTCCTGTCAACCCTGTATCCGCTTCGGGCCCGCCAAAAACAAAACGCCCTGTACCATTAACTATAAACGAATCATCATATGGAAGTCCGAATTTATCTAATACAGGTTTAATTACATGAGTAATGATTTCTTTTTCAACAAAATCGTGTTCTGCATTCTCATCACCAAATTTATTTATCATATCATCATGTTGAGTTGCAATAACTACCTTAGTAACTGATACGGGTTTGTCATCCTCATAAGCGACTGATACTTGTGATTTACTATCTGGCCTAAGCCATGATATTGTTCCATTTTTTCTAAGGTCCGTCATACGTTCAACTAAGCGATGTGATAGATGAATTGGAAGAGGCATTAATTCTTTTGTTTCATCACAAGCAAAACCAAACATGAGACCTTGATCTCCAGCGCCTTGCTCTTCATGCAGACCAGAACCTTGATCAACACCTTGAGCAATTTCCGGGCTTTGTTCATCTAGCATAGATATAACTTTAACTTCTTTATTATCCATACCATAGGCTTTATCAGTATATCCTATTTCCTCTAAAGTATTTTTTACTATTTTTTCAACATCTATAACACCATTAGATCTCACCTCTCCTGAAACAATAACAGTTCCAGTCGTGGCCATGGTTTCACAGGCAACGTGTGATTCGGGATCTTGAGAAAGAAGATTGTCTAAAACGGCATCTGATATAGCATCGCAAACTTTGTCAGGATGCCCTTCAGAAACAGATTCTGAAGTAAAAATATATTTACTCATTTATTAATACCTTCATTAACTACTCTTTATTGATTTAATTAAAGCTTCGAATTTACTAAGATAGTTCTATTCTTTAAAAAATGATTTATTTAACTAATATGATGGACCTGCATCTCGTATTTGACTATCCCCCAAATCATATTGATCAAAGTTATTTTGAAATTTCGCTACTAAATCTTTAGCAATTTGATGATACTCATTTTCATCATCCCAAATTTTAGATGGCACTAATAGATGTGGATCAATATCACCTAATCTTTCAGGTACCATTACACCAAAATAAGGGTCTTTTTCACATTTTGAATCATTAATGCTTCCATCAAGAATTGCATAAATAATAGATCGAGTTACTGGTAAAGATATTCTCTTTGCGCCTGACTGTGCACTTGCACCTACCCACCCTGTATTTACTAAGTATGCGGGGACATCATGCTTATTCATTTTTTCTCTTAATAATTCAGCATATCGAAGTGGGTGTAAGGTTAGAAACGGTCCGCCAAAACATGGAGAAAAAGTAGCTGTTGGTTCTGTCACACCTCTTTCTGTACCTGCTACTTTAGCCGTATATCCACTAATAAAATGATACATAGCTTGCTCAGGAGTTAATTTGGCAACTGGTGGCAGGATACCATATGCGTCACATGTTAAAAATATTATCGTTTTGGGATGACTTGAGATAGCAGGCTCACCTTTACCATAAACTGAATTGTCTATATAATTCAACGGGTAAGATACTCTGGTATTTTCCGTTTTAGAACCATTGTCATAATCCACTTCCAGAGTGTCCTGGTCAAAAACTACATTCTCGAGTAATGCTCCGCGACGAATAGCATTATATATATCTGGTTCATTCTCCGGATCTAAATTAATGGTTTTCGCATAACATCCTCCTTCAAAGTTGAAAATACCATCATTTGACCAGCCATGCTCATCATCTCCAATTAGGGGACGCTTTGGATCTGTTGATAGTGTTGTTTTTCCCGTACCACTTAATCCAAAATATATGGCTGCATTCTCTCCACGTTCATCTACATTAGCTGAGCAATGCATCGATAATACACCCTTTAGAGGTAAAAGGTAGTGTAGGACAGAAAAGATACCTTTCTTCATTTCACCACCATATTCTGTACCTCCAATAATAGCAATTCTTTTTCCCATATGAAAAATAATGAAGGTCTCAGAATTCATACCATGCTTTTCAAATTCTTCATTAAAAACGCTTGAAGCATTAATTATAGTAAAATCTGGAGAGAAATTTTGTAATTGTTCTGTTTCAGGTCGTATAAACATATTATGTACAAAATGAGCTTGCCATGCCCTTTTAGCTAAAATTCTAACGTTGATACTATAATTAGGATCAAACCCGGCAAAACCATCAAACAAATATGTTTTTGAATCATCTGAATTATAGTAATTAATTACTTTTTCATATAGTTCATCAAATATTTTTTCATCTAATTTTTGATTAACAGGACCCCACCATAATTGATCAGTCGATGAAGGCTCATCTACTATATATTTATCTTTTGGAGAACGGCCGGTATATTTACCTGTATCAACTATACTGGCTCCATTTGAACCCACGACTCCTTCCTTATTTGCTACTGTTTCTTCTATTAAATCATCTATAGATAAATTGCGATGTACCTGATTCAATCCAGTTAATCCAAAAACATCTAATCCTAATTCTTTTCCACTAATGGTCATTTTTTTCTCCTATTTCCCGTGAGGGTGCGCTTGAGCATGAATTTTCTTCATTCCCTCTGGCTTTATATGTGTATAGATTTGAGTAGATGACAAGCTACTATGGCCCAACAATTCTTGAACTGACCTAATATCTGCACCTCGATCAATCATATGAGTTGCAAAAGAATGCCGCAAAATATGAGGCCCCAAACCCTCGCCTTCAGCTACTAATTTAATATAATTTCTTATTCTCCGTTTAATAGTACTATATGCAACTGGTTGCTCTTTTGAATTCGCAAATAATGGTGAATTCCCCAAACCCGAATGGATTGAAAATCCTCGAGTTTTTAAATATTTATCTATCCAATTTTTTGCTTCATTACCAAAAGGAATTATTCTTTCTTTACTCCCCTTTCCCAAAACTCTAATTATATAATTTTCTTTACCATTTTTGTTCTTATTAATTGTTATTGATGAAAAATCAAGGTTAGCCAATTCGCTCAACCTAATTCCAGTTGAATAAAATAATTCAAGTATAGCACGATCTCTGAGTCCCTTGTCTGTCTTTGTATTTGGGATTTTCATTAACTTATCAATCACTTTAATATCTACAAAATTTGGTAATTTTTTTACTACCTTTGGAGTTTTGATATTTATCGAAGGATTACTACTAATTTGTTCTGAACTAATCAAATATTTGAATAAAGATTTAATCGAGGCTAATCGCCTAGCAATAGTTTTAGCTTTATAATCTTTATCAAATTCATCGGATAAAAAATCATAAATCATTTCCCTATCAATTTGACTAAGCTCAAACAAAGATTTTGGGAGTGAAGTAATAAAGCGACCCAAATCATTACGATAAGCAGTAATTGTATGATAAGAGAAACCTCTTTCTTTCTTTAAATAATTATAAAATCCATCCATAATTAATTCAATATTATTCATTAATAGTTTTTAAATCATTTTGTAATAATAAAATATCTGAAGGGATAGGTGCCTTTATAGAAAACTCTTTTTTTAAGACTGGGTGAAAAAAAGTGATTTTTTTTGCATGTAATGCGTGACGCTTAAAAAACTTTATGGACCGAATAAGTTTTTTTGATATTTCTGGGATGAATCCTTTTGTCTTATTCTCACCCCCACCATATTTAATATCTCCGAAAATTGGATAATTTTTGCTTGCGGAATGAACTCGTATTTGATGGGTACGACCAGTTTTAGGATAGAAAACAACTTCGCTAGTATAAACTCCAGATTTTATTACTTTAAAAAAGGTAATAGCTTCCCNTCCATTCTTATTGATTTGATANGAAGTGGGNTCTGTTCTTTTCCGTTTAATATTANCTATTATCTCTCCTTCTTCTTGACTCCAGTNACCCCATGTAATNCCAAAATATTNCTTNATTATTTCTCTTTTTTCAAACTGANTGGCTAATGCAGAATGGGTCGAATTATCTTTTGCCACTAAAATTACTCCAGAAGTATCTTTATCTAGTCGATGCACTATCCCCGGTCTCATCAATCCATTATAATCTGATAATTTGTTAAAATGATTTCTTAATCCATTAGCTAAAGTCCCATTGGACTGTCCTGCTCCAGGATGGACAAGCAAGCCAGAAGGTTTATTAATTGCAACGATATGATCATCTTCATAAAGTATATTGAGGTTAAGATGTTCAGGTTCAAGTTTATCTTCAACACTATCTTGCTCTGGAATAGAATAAGTTATTATATCAGAACCTTCTAATATTGAGCTTGGCTTGACTAATGATTCATTTACTTGAACAAATCCATCTAAAATAATTTGTTTTATTTGAGTGCGACTCAAGTTTGAAATATGATTTGACAAAAATTTATCTAATCGAATATTCTCATTACCATTGGCTGAAAGAGTTATTTTATTCATTCAACACTGATATTACGTTTTTTCTCTAAAACAATTGAATCATATAATATGATTCCCATACCTATAGTGACAAAAGAATCAGCCAAATTAAAAACATACCAATGTAAATCACCTATCATAAAATCCAGAAAATCCACAACTTCTCCCAAAAATAATCTATCTATAAGATTTCCAATCGCTCCTGCCAGGATAAACCCTATACCAGATCTAATAACAATACCTTCTTCTTTAATTGTCCATAGATACCAGAATAACATTATAGTAAAAATAATTGAAATCCCGGAAAAAATATATATACCAAATGGAAAATTAATGCCAAAGGCCATACCATCATTAGTGATATAAGTTATATGAAAAAAACCAGGTATAACTGTAATTGATTCATATAAAGTCATTGTAGAACGAATTACAGTTTTTGATATCTGGTCTGCAAGCACCATTATAGCACTGGCAAACAAAATTTTCATGTTAAACCAAGCTTTTCTTTTTCTTTACAACCAACGCACTTTGTTGCATTTGGAACTTCCATCATTCTTTCTTCTGGTATCAGATCATCACAAATCTTACAAACACCAAAAGTTCCTTCTGCAATCCTTTCTAATGCGATCTCTAAATTCTTATAATAGTCACTCCCGCGATTCATCAGCATGAAATTTTTCTCTTGTTCATGAGAATCAGTCCCAGCATCAGCCATATGTACGCTATATATTGAATCGGGGGTTACTCCACCCTGTTTATTTGAAGCCGGCCCCAAACCTTCTTTTATTGTATCAACTTCATTTGACACTGAACCCATTTTTTGTTCTATCGCTTTTTTAAATTTTTGGAGTTTTGTTTTAGAATATTGATTAGCCATAACTACCTCTTTCAAATTTTGACCCGTTTTAAACCAAATTGGACTTCCTGATCATTAATAACAAATTTATCAGAGAAGTCGCCCTCATTAAATTCATAATAAATTTCCGTTGCTAGAACTTCATTCTTAAATAACTCTTCGAATGAATGAATTGCATCTTTTATAGTACCTTCAATATCCATATAAATTTTAATTCGATCTTCGACGGCGAAATTAGCATTTTTTCGCATAGTTTGCACCTGTCTTATGATATCTCTTACAATACCTTCCATAATTAAATTATTATCAAGTTTTAGAGTAATTCCAACAGTAATACTATCGTCACCATTAGAAGAGAGTCCGTCATTTGAAATACTATCAATAAGCAAATCTTCTCTAAGCAAAAATATCTGCTTGCTATCGAACTCTAACTTATACTTTTTACTTTTTCTAATCTCGTCAAGAATTTCCACACTATCAATATCAGTAAGGCACTTTCGAATCATATCGAGATCCTTTCCAAATTTTTGACCCAAAAGTGGCAAGTTAGGTTTTACATCATACTTAATTAGTTCTGACGCTGATTCTACTCTAATAAGAGTCTTCACATTTAACTCATCTAGAACAATATTCTGCTGATCCTTGATAAAATCTGCAATATCATCATCTTCTATATGAAAAGAAAGCTCTGATAGAGGTTGCCGTATTTTAACATTTGCTTTGTTTCGAGCTGAACGACCATATTCTACCAGCTTCCTCAGAGAATCTATTTTTTCTATTAGTTCATTATCAATTTTAGATTCATCTGCTTTTGGATAATCACATAAATGTATACTCTCAGGAGAATTTTTAACAAGGTTACAAATTAAATTTTGATAGATCTCTTCAGTAACAAAAGGAAGTATCGGCGCTAATACTTTTATTGATGTCGCTAGTACCTCATAAAGGACCTGATAGGCAGCTTTTTTATCATTATCATCTTCACTTTTCCAAAATCGCCTGCGACTTCTACGAATATACCAATTAGATAATTCCTCTAAAAATATCTCAAATTTTCTCATGAGTTTGTCTGCGCGAAATTCATTTAGTGATATTTCACTATCTTTTATAAATGAGTGCAGTTTTGATAAAATCCATTTATCCATTAATTGAAGATCGTTTTCTGAGATTTGATCCTTTACTGGATCAAATCCATCAACAGCTGCATATGTGGCAAAAAATGAATATGAATTCCATAATTGGATAAGTTTCTTTCGAACTTCGTTCCCATTGTCATATCCAAACAACAGATTATGCTCTGGATTTTGAGCAGTATACATCCATCGCATTACGTCCACACCCATTTTTTCTGCTGCATCATCAAACCAAATTGTATTACCCCATGATTTATGCATATCTCTACCATCTTCTGCTTTTACTAATGCATGACCCAATAGATTTTTAAAAGGAGCCCTTTCTTCCATCATTGTTGACATTGCTAATAGTGAATAAAACCAATTCCTAAATTGGCCTGGGAAAGATTCCACAACAAATTCTGCAGGAAACCAATCATCCCAATATGTTTTATCATCATTGTAATTCAAAGTAGAAAAGGGAACAATGCCAGCATCTAACCATGGGTTTCCTACATCTTTTATACGTGTTCCCACTAACCCTGATTTTGGATGCTTTATTTTAACTTTATCAATCCATGGTCTGTGAGGGCTTTGACCATCAAAATCATCCCATCCTTCACATGCTAATTCTTTTAATTCTTCTCTTGAACCAACGACATAGAAGGAATCATCTTCAAATGTCCATATTGGTAAAGCTAATCCCCAAAACCGTTTTTTAGAAATCATCCAGTCACCCATATTGTCAAGCCATTCATGCTCACGTTCCTGACCCCACTCAGGTATCCAATTAATATCATCAACAATATTTTTTATCTTATCCCGCCAGTCCATGTTGATATACCATTCATCAACTAATCTAAAAACTAATTCATCACCTGAGCGCCAACAGTGAGGATATATATGAGGATAATCTTCAACATGCACTAGGAATTCCCTTTCTTTTAGGTCCTCCAAGATTAAATCCACCGTTGTGGAATCAGTTGCTTTTTTTCCTTTTAACCAATCAAATTTTCCTGTGAATTTTGATTCTTCATCTAATGGTGCAATATTAACAAATCCTAGTTTATCGCCAATTTTATGATCGATATCTCCACAGCCAGGGGCCATATGAACAATTCCTGTTCCTTCACCTGCTACAACAATATCATTTCCCATATTATCTTTTCCAGGATTTATAACTTCATGTTGAGTTTTTCCTGTTTTTCCAGCTTCAGCTAGGTTATCATCTGAATAAGGATAGCCTCCTAATTCAGATTGGGCATCAAAATGATCAAAAGGTCCATCATAAGCCCAACCAACCATATCCTTACCCTTAATAGTATCAACAATCTCATAACCTCCACGTTCTTTAAAAATCTGAGATATAGTTTTCAATTTGGGTACGCTATCAATCCACTGTTTCTTTTCTTTAAACTGTTTATCCAACCTTTTGAATTCCAAATTTTCTTTAGCAAAATAATATATCGAATCATCACCGGTTTTTATCTTAACATAATCAAGATTATTATTTACTCCAGCTATAACGTTGGATGTCAATGTCCATGGCGTTGTTGTCCATATAAGTAAATATTCATTTTCTCTATCTCTTATCGGGAAACGAACAAAAACTGCTTTATGAGAGACAAGCTTTCTTCCTTCAATGATCTCCATTTGAGAATATGATGTTCCAGATCGTCCTGACCAAGGAACAACATCCGAACCACGGTAGACTTTGTTTTCATCAAATAATTTTTTTAAAAATCCCCAAATGGTATAATTATTCTCATCTGACATGGTGAAATAAGAATTATCCCAATCCATCCAATATCCCAACCTCTTAGATTGTTCAGTTTGAATTTTTGAATATTTGTAAACTCTTTCTTTACACATATTTACAAATTTCTCAATGCCAAACTTTTCGACATCCTTCTTTGATTTAAACCCTAATTCCTTCTCAACTTCAACTTCAACCCAAAGTCCTTGACAATCAAATCCTTGTTGATAACGAAGCTCATATCCATTCATGGCCTTATATCGATTATAGATATCTTTTAATGTTCTACCCCAAGCATGATGCACACCCATGGGGTTATTGGCAGTAATAGGGCCATCAATAAAAGACCATTTTGGATTTCCTAAATTGGCATCACGTCTTTTTTGAAAAATATCATTCTTTTTCCAAAAATCAAGGACTTTGTGTTCTAACGCAATAAAATCGACTTGTGGATTTACCCTTTGAATCATAATAATATTTTTTCTCTCATATACAGTGGTGAAAATTAGCCTTTTCACCGTCAGAGAACAAAGGGGAAAGCTGAATTAAATCAGCAGGAATCAATTACGATATATATTAATCTTCTAATTCTAAAGTTAAGTATCTAGCAGCTCCATCTCTTTTTAAATGAAGCATAACCATATTTTTTCGTTTTGTTTCTTTCAATAATTTTTGAAACTCTCGAGAGGTTCTGCACTTCTTAGTGCCAACCCTAGTAATTATATCACCAATTTGAATGCCAGTATTTTCAGCTGGGCTTCCGGGTTGAACGTTTGTAACTACAACTCCATCTTCGTTGTTGCTAATACCAAATTTTCTACGATTAGACCGAGTTAATTCAGATACTTCAATCCCTAATTCATTAGTCTTATTCGGTCTTGTAGATGATACTACTACATCATCCCCTGGCATTTCTTCTAATTTGACTTTTAATCTTTTCTTTCTACCATCCCTAATAACAACCAAATCATAACTTCTATTAGGTTTTGAAGATGAAACAGTATTTCTTAAGTGGTCAACACTATTAATTTTCAAATTATTAAATTCAACTATAACATCACCCGTTTCAACTCCCGCTTTTTCAGCTGGACCTTTATTAACTACATCAGCAACCAATGCACCACTCCTTGTTTTGACATCTAATGCTCTTGCAGCTGTATCATCAATTGGTTGGATTTGCACTCCAATCCATGATCTTAAAACTTTACCATGGTCAATTAAATCTGACATTACTCTTTTGATCATATTTGATGGTATTGCAAAACCAACACCTTTATTGCTACGATCAAAACCATTGGTGAAAATAGCAGTGTTAATTCCGATAAGATCGCCTGATGAGTTTAGTAGTGCTCCACCGCTGTTACCTGGATTAATTGCAGCATCTGTTTGAATAAAATCTTCATAAACATCACCTTGGATAATATTACCACGCCCCTTTGCAGAGACAATTCCAGCGGTAACAGTATGACTTAAATTTGCAGAAAAGGGACTGCCTACAGCAATTACCCATTCTCCAACTCGGAGCTTATCAGAGTCCCCAAAATCAAG
>NZWI01000061.1 GCA_002701875.1 Fidelibacterota bacterium | reverse complement strand
CAAAAAAAGATTCAATCAAATAACCTGCAATATCGAAAATTTCAATTTTTAGAGATTCTGCAAGACCAATATGAATTCTAAAAATTACATTTTCATTATAACTCGGATTAGGATAAGCATAAGTTTGATATTGATCAATAATAAACGAGGGTTTACTAGAACTCCTTGCAATCAAATAACGAGAATAATCAACTGTAGAATATCTATAATTCCATTCATTTGTAAATCCATTAAGATCATTTTTAAATAATATTAGATCATTAGTTGTAATAATAGCATGCCTTCCTTCATAAACACCCAAGCCTTTCAATTGCGACGATGTAGCAATTTGATCTATTTTATTACCCTCATTATCTAAAATTTGAATTATTCCAAGCTTATCCTGATAAATCAATTCTGGTGAATCATCCTCTAATAAATCCATTGCTAGAATAGGACCGATGGCATTTGATTTAACTGGAAAACCACTTTTCAAAAAAAAGTTATTATCAAACGCATAAATATCTCCCATCCCATCTAAAGCAATAATTTCTGAAACTCCATCATTTTCTAAATCAATAAGTGAAATTGATTCATATTTTCCATAATGAGCCATTAGATCAATTATTTCGATTCGATCAGGCCATAAAATAGCTGATAGATTATTTGATGATTTATAAGGATAATCAGACTGATTTATTTCAATTGTAACCGTGCCATTTTTGTCGATAATTAAATGATCATTATCCTCTATAATCCATATTGTTTCATTATTACCATCTGCCTTAATCAATTGAAGATGGCTGGAATTATTTCTTTCATTTTTCCATTTAGATAAAAAGTCTCCGGTGGAAGAATCAAATTCAATCCATTCAATAATATTTTGATTATTTTTTTTCTTTAAAATAACAATCGATAAAGTATCAGAATTTTGAGCTACAATTACTTCCAATAATTCTCCATCAATATCATTTATTAAATTAAAATCATCAAGACTATCACTCCACCAAAGCTCGTCGCCTTCTCCAATAAAATCTAAATCTCCATCGCTATCAACATCCCATTGAAAAAGTATAGTTTTATTTTTAGCGTTAATAGATGATATATCATAGTTAGAAGTAACTTTAAAAGTCATCGATCTAGAAGATTGCGGTATATCATTTATTACAATTCCTGAATTAGCATCATTATTTGATTTTGTATTAGGAAATGTGGATGATGAAAAAACCATACTCCCATCTGAATTTGCTCTAAAGTATTCTTTATTTTCCGAAAACCACATATCTCCCCAATATCCTGAGGATGGATCCGTCAATAAATTAGATAAGTATCCAATATCCTGAGCTCCATCTGCTTCTTCAAGATCTATGCCACGATGATTCCGATTTGCATTTATTGAATAAGAATCAATTCCTTCAGATATTTTCTTTTCATCTATATGCCAGATTAATAGTCCCGACGCAGGTAATCCTAAATTGTAATTACCAACTTCAGTTATAACGCCATATTCGTTAAATCCAATACCAGCTGAGTCAATAAGGATATTTAAGTAAGGAGGATAATTATCTGTTTTTTCCCAAACATTATATCGTGCCGAATCAATACTTACCTTTTCACGAAACCAATTATTTCTATTCTCAATCAGAAAATATTCATTATGATTAATATAAAGTTTCCCAATTTGATTTGACTGATTACTTTTCAGTTCCACTTTATTAAATAATTGAATTTCTACTGGTTCTTCCCATCCAGCATAAATTCTTGTCCAAGCATCTGGAGGTGCTGGAATAATACCTCGACCATTATTTGCACCAAGATCCATTAAAGAGAAGACCCCTGCACCTGATTGTCCTGATTCTACATCCCATAAAGGCGGTAATCCAGCCGCAAAACCAATCATCAATGCCCAAGTCCCAGTTATACTATATTGAACGTCACAAGGGTCAGATAAAACTTTATATATATTACTGTCCATTAGAGGATAATTTTGTGATTCAGGTAAGATAATGCCACTATTAACTATATAATTTCCAATTTGAATCGGTCCACCAAGGTGTTTGTTAATCATATCTTTATCAACGAATGTTGATGGAATATCTTCTGGTGTAGGGTCTAGGAAAGGTAAATTAAAATCTTGGCCTACTCCTGCATGAATGATGGCAATAATATCAAAATTTGAAAAATTAATACTATCTTTAGAATAAGACACTGTCAATGCATCTTTAAACAATTCAGATAGACGTTTTTCATGATCATTCTCCTTGCCTAATTCATGGTAATAATTCATTAATTTCCCTAATTCATAGCTCGATCTATTATCATTAGGAAAAATTTTGGATCCAACAACATCTAATCCAAATTTTCCATAAGAAACGGTACGATAATAATTATTGACTGCATTTATATGAGATTGAAAATAGTTTGCATCATGAGGTGGTGAATCGATAGTATAAGAACCACAAATTTTATTTTCATCATAAAGAAAACTTCCATTACCAGTGAACCCCGGAAATTCTCCTGGAGGAAATGAAACTCTAATAAAAGCTATTTTTAATTCACCGGTTAATTGACTAATTAAAGGTGAATACAAAAAAATCAGAGAGGCTATTACCCATCTGCAGAACAAAATTCGTAACATGTTAAATTTGTTCTAAAAAATAACATTCATGGAGAACCGCATCGTATTTGTCAGTGGATGCCCCGGCTCTCCTGATGTATAACCAAAATCAAATCCATAATTAGAGAATCTTAATCCTACACCAAAGGTTGGGTTTGATATTTTTCCGGTTTTGTCAAAGTAATACCCTCCTCTTAAGGCAAAATAAGATGAATACCAATACTCCATTCCAAAATTATGGACTAATTTATCTAATTCATCTTGGATTGAGCGATCGTCAGCAGATCCAACTTCTTTTTGTCCCCATTCATTATAAATCCCCCAATTATTATCACCAAATTTTGCACCATATTCACTGGCCGTATTTAACATCTCCTCAGAATCAGGTTTGCCATTGCCATTAGCATCGCCAACCCATTCCCATCCGCCAATTTTCCTATCCGCATCTTCTCCAGCGGGAGCACGATCAATATCGCCACCTAAAATCCAGTCATCTACCCACGATGTAAATATTGCTTTATAAAGTGGATCTTTATGGGCGATTTCTAATTTTCCATTAGTATTGTAATTATTGTTCTTTACACTTTCTTTACCGTTACTATCAAAACCTCCAATCAAACCATCGCCATCCCAGTCCATATCTGGATATGATGCCACAAGTAGCTTATCTATATCATAAACAAGTGTGAAGCTATTATTATCATTCTTGAATGCTTCGTATGCAAAACCAAAAGTTAAGTTAGTAGGTTGAGGATCTGCTTGATCAGGGTCAATGAAAGAAACTTTTGGACCAATATTAGTCATTGTAATACCTAGATCTAAATTTGGTGTCAACCAACCTTTCTTCATATATCCTAGATCAAATCCAAAATCTGTAGAAGTTCCCTTACCTTTTTCAGAACCTGTTCCTAACTCAACCAGATGTTGGTAAGAAATTTTTGCATTCAAGCCAAAAGATGAAGAAGAGGACAACTTTGAACTGTAAGAAACAGCAGCAGCCATCATATAGGAAGTAAATTTCCCCTGATACTGAGCGTACTCATCCATCCTGACTTGTTCACCCAGATTCAAATATATTAAATGACCACCAAGGGTACCTAAAGTGGGGAATTGTTTGCGAAAGCCAAGAAATTCATAGTACATGTCGTCTGCCAAGTTTGGCAGCCAATTAACATGCATTATCGCTAATTCTGAACCTTCTTGAAAGGCTAATCCAGCAGGATTCCAATAACTTGCGTAAGCATCATTGGCCACGGCCACTTGAGCTTCACCCATACCTCCAGCTCGAGCGCCGGGTGATATTAAGAGAAAAATGGAACCAGCTTCACCTTGTGCATTGAGAGGCAAGCTGCTAATGAGCAGGAGCGCCATCACAATTGAAAATATCCGTTTCATAAATGATCCTTTCCCATACATGGGATTCTAAATTAATTAAAGTAAGAAACGATTCAACCGTTAGCGATGTTTTATGTGAACTCCTGTTATTTGAGTAAAATTACCCTTTTATATGGAATGTAGGCAAGAATTAAGAAATTTTATTATTTGATAACCCAAGTTGATAAAATTGGTATATAAGTAATAGCAATAACGCTCAATAGCATGACCAAAAAGAATGGCAAAGTAGACTTATAAATATTAGACATTGGTTCCTCAAATCGATAAGACGATAAGAAAAGATTCATACCGACAGGTGGAGTTAAAAATCCTAATTCAAGATTTGCAATAAATATTATAGCTAGATGTATCGGATCAATTCCAAAATACGCCCCTAAAGGAGTAATTAATGGTACAACAATGATGATTGCAGAAAAAATATCCATCAAGCAACCTACAGCAAGAAGAAAAATATTTAACATTAGTAAAAATATAAACTTTGATGATATTGTCGACTTCACCCATTCAAGTAAATGCATGGGAATTTGTGCATCGACAAGATAACTTGTAAGTCCCATTGCAACTCCAAGTATAATCAGCACTCCACCTATAAGAGTGGAACAATCTAATATTATTTTTTGCAAGTCATTATACTTTAGATCCTTATAGATAAAAAACTCTACAACAAAAACATAGATTGATATTAATGCTGCCGTTTCTACTAACGTAGTGTATCCACCAAAAATGCCAAATAAAACTAAAACTGGTATGATTGCTTCCCATCTCGCATCTTTGAGAGCTGATATGATTTTACCAATATTGAAATTATGCCTTGTTACAGATTGCACTTTGCCCTGCCAAACTGCCCAACCACCGATCATACCTACTCGAATTAAGCCAGGTACAATTCCAGCTAGAAAAACGGATTTAATTGATATACCAGCAGTAACTCCATAAATAATAAGTGGTAGACTTGGTGGGAATAATAGACCTAATGAGCCCGCAACAGTTATGAGTCCTAAAGAAAATACTTTTGAATATCCTTCCTTAATTAAAACAGGCATCAAAAGCCCACCCAATGCTAAAATTGTTACTCCAGAACCTCCAGTTAGAGCAGTAAAAAATCCACAAAGAAGGACAAGGACAATCGGAGTACCTCCGGGAATCCAACCAAATAGCGCACGAAATAGAACAACTAGTCTTTCCGAAGCTTTACTTTCAGCTAAAATGTATCCTGCCAATGTGAATAATGGGATTGTTGACAAAGTTGGGGAGACAACGATACGATAAGTCTCAGCAGAAATTGCAGATATTGGAGTCCAGTCTCTCCAAAAAAACAATAAAGCAAGGCCACCTAGACCAATAAAAATAGGTGCACCCTTAAATAAAGAAAATAATATCGCACCAATTAGTAAATATGGCAGAAAATTTATATCTCGAAGAAACTCCCATTGGAATAAAATGATAGTCAATGTGATTATGAGTAATAAAACTATTCTATTTTTTAATTTAGAATAACTGTTATGAATCATATGTAATGATATAGTTGCAAAACCAACTGGCATAATAAGTAATGCGACCCACCGAGGCAAAAATGGGGCAATATCAACAGGAAATTCCATTTCAATCATTACTAAATTCCAAGCGCCTAATGATAGCACTATAACTATAACTATAGTAGTTATTTTGGCAATAATATTAGACCAATCTATTTGGTCCTCATTATTAAATAAAAGAGAGTTAGATAAAGATAATAGTTTATTTCTTCTAGAAGCAATAATCGCGCCAGAAAAACCTATATATAATGTTAAATGTTGAACGAGTACAGGCGAAGCAACGATTCCTGTCGTACCAAATAAACGTGAAATAACTTCTATTGCTGGAAATATTACCAGTAATAAAAAGATAATAATTGAAAAATTATTTTCTATATTTTTATGATTAATGGGATTCCATTTCTTTCATTATATCCATTAATCGATCAAAAGCTTTTTCTTCTATTACTGTTCCTCGAAAATCAGGTGTCATCTTTTCAATCAGAGTTTCCCATTCATTAAATTGGCTTGGATTGGGACGATTAATTTTCAATCCATATTCTTCCATAACTCCAATTGCTTTATCAGATTCGTAACGATTTTTCTCTTGAAATCCTTTACCAATGTCTTGAGCGACACTTAACATAACTTCTTGATATTTTGAATCAATCCTATTCCAAGTTTTCATATCAACAATAATTGCAGCAGTTAAATTGCCCCATTTCATATCTAGCATATTATCTGCAATGCCGAATAATTGCTGAGCTAAAGTATACATTGGATTAAACCCTATTGCAGAAATCAAGCCAGTTTGCAAACCAGATAGTACATCAGTCATGGCTAGTGGAATAGGTTGATAGCCATGGGTTTCATATAATTGAGTTGATTTATAATCTCCTGCCCAAATAAATATTTTTAATTTTTTTAAATCTGAAGGAATTAAAACTGGTTCAGTAGAAAACCAATAAACCCATCCTACATCAACCATTGTGAGAAGCTTAAAACCATTTTCTTCTGTCTTAGTTATTAATTCCTCATTTAATTTTTCCCTTACATAATCTACTTCATCATACGATTGATAAAGCATTGGCATATAAAAACTAGTAAAGTAAGGGTTTATTTCTGACATACCCTCAGTAGACATAGCAGCGCCGTGGATCTGACCAATGCGCATTTTCCTGACCATATCGGTTTCATCACCAACTACACCACCAGGATATATTCGTAGTCTGACTTCACCATTTGTTTCTTTTTGCCATCTTTGACCCAAATCAACTAATAGACCGTGCCATTCTGTACCTTCAGGTGCCAAAGTAGCCATTTTTATAATAATTTTTTTTGCAAAAATTGGCTGCAATAAAATTAGTATTAATAGTGAAACTATAGATTTTCTAATCATTTTATCCCTAATAAAAAAATTCATCAATATTATCAAGTAACCATTGCGCTCTTTTTTGGTTTATATAATTCGTCAAACGTAAATCAGGTTCAGCATCCATATCAATATTTAAAGCTTTATATAATAAATTTATAAAGTTATTCCTATCTTGATTTGGAATACATACGTTTTCTGCTAATGAAATATAAGGGCTAGCATCTAAATTATTTGATATCTCGACAGCTTTATTAAAATAATTGGTTGCAGTTGATTCTTTATCAATTGGTGCGTCATGTCGTATCATAGTATAGGAAATCATTCCAACATATAGTGAGCCGTTATTCCAATCTGGATCAATATTTAGTGCTGCTTCTAATAATTTTCCCACTCTTGGCAACAAGATTACCCATTCGGGGTTACCTCTACTTGATTTTATAGCACCTCCGTATGCCCCAGCAGTCCAATAAAGATATTCTATATCATTTTTATCGAATTTAGGTATTGAATTTATATCGCCATTAATCCATGAAGTATAATCAGGATATTTAAGAGATAAAGATTTATTCCCAAATGTTACAGCTTCCGAAAAGGATTCATGTGCTGAAGCATATAGTTTTTTACCTCTTTCATAATCATTAATAATAAGACGATCTGCATTTTCCATAGTAAAACCAAAAGAATGGATAGTTAATGCTCTCGTGGCATCAAGTAAACGTATTGGATTATTTGGTTTTGAATTTGCCTTTTTAACAAGATTATTAACATGAAATTCATAACCTTGATCAGCCCACTGCGGTTTTTTATCTAATAGAAAAACAGTAGAGCTACATGAATAAAGAAATAGGAAAAATGAAATAGAGTATAATCGTAGTGATCTAACTAAAACTGGAATAGGAATATTACTTATGTAACTCACTGTATATTGGAAATGATTTGCATAAGGAACTAACTGTTGATCGAGTTTTATTAATTTTATCTTCATTGTCAATGTCGTTAATTATATCATCAATTAATTGAACTATCAGAGCCATTTCATCACTACTCATACCTCGTGTAGTGATCGCAGGTGTTCCAATACGTATACCGCTAGTAATAAAGGGGCTCCGTTTATCAAAGGGGATCATGTTTTTATTAACAGTTATACCTGCTTTTTCTAGTGCTTTTTCTGCTGATTTTCCAGTAACGTTTTTATTTGTTAAATCTATTAAGATTACATGGGTATCTGTACCACCGGAGATTAATCGATAATCTTTAGAAAGCAACTCATTTGACATTGTTTTTGCATTATCAACAATATTTTGAGCATATACTTTAAAACTCGGATCGAGAGCCTCTCCAAATGCTAGGGCCTTTGCAGCAATAATATGCATTAAGGGTCCACCTTGTACTCCAGGCATAACGGCAGAATTCAATAATTCAGAAACTAATTTAGTTCTACCACTTTTAGGAGCCGTTATACCCCATTCATTTTCAAAGTCTTTACCCATCATAATCATCCCTCCTCTTGGACCTCGAAGTGTTTTGTGTGTTGTTGTAGTGACCACATCACAGTATGGCATAGGTGACGGGTGCAATCCTGCAGCTACTAGACCAGAAGGGTGTGCAATATCTGCCATAAGAAATGCACCAACTTTACTCGCGATTTCACGAAATTTATCAAATTCAATATGTCTAGGATACGCACTTCCTCCACATATTATAATTTTGGGTTGGTATTTTTTTGCTAAATCATAAACATCATCAAAATTTACTCGACCAGTACCTTCTTCAACTTGATAAGAAACAGAATTGTAGAGTTGGCCTGAAAAGCTTACCGAGCTCCCATGTGTTAAATGTCCCCCATGTGCTAAATCCAATCCCATAATTGTATCTCCAACAGAAAGAAATGTCATAAGAGTTGCCATATTTGCTTGAGATCCTGAATGAGGCTGAACATTTGCATAATCACAATTAAAGAGTTTTTTTGCTCTATCACGAGCTAGATCTTCAGCTTGGTCAACGAATTCACACCCACCATAATATCTTGCACCTGGGTATCCTTCTGCATATTTATTCGTCATAAGTGAACCTGCCATTTCTAGCACAGGATAGCTGACAAAGTTTTCAGATGCAATAAGCTCCAGGGTTTCTTCTTCCCTGGAAACTTCACGCATTAAAACATTATATAATTCAGAGTCATTATCTTTTATAAATGAGTAGGGCTCATTATTTGCGCCCATTTTTACCAGCCTTTTTGTTTTTTCAACTTTTCTGAGATCCAATTATAACAATTATTTGAGACTTTTACATAACCGAGATTCTTAATATCCGCATTCATCATAAACCACTGAGCTTTTCCAAATAAAACTTCGTTATCTTTCAACCAATCTTTGGAACGATTATATTTTGAGAAACCTTTCTGCTCTGCCTCATCAAATTGTTGATATGCAAATGTTGCCACTACTCGATCGTCGGTCGATATATCATTAGACCTACATGCTTGGAATGCCTTATAATATACATTACCTTTTGCACCGTACGCTTCTCCTTCTCCTGAAAGAGTAACTGCTTTATCAGCCCAAGTGAGAGCTGAGCTATATTCTTCATCTTCAATATATACTTCAGAAATTTTTACGGCAACACGAAAATCTCGAGGATCTAATCTAAATAATTTTTCGAATGTTTTTGCTGCATCACTTAAACGATCATCTGCATCATAAGCCTGCGCCAATTTACGAAGTGATATTTTACTCGACGGGTCTACATCCACAACTTGCTTAAGAACTTTTATAGCATCACGAGTGCGATCAGCCGATATTAGTTTATCAGAATAATCCAAACCATAGCTCACATTGTCGGGGTTANTNTTAAANCTNCTTTCATAAACATCTAATGGGTCNCTACCNCTCTTTTCATANGCTTGNGCNAAATCACTNTGAGCNCCTTCGTTNTTNGGNTNNATNTTTAATANATCTTTNAATACAGCNATTTGATCATCNTANCGATCNTGATCTCCNTATAATTTAGCTAAATCACTTTTNATNTTTANATCNTCAGGTGANAAATAAGATANTCTNTCTAATTCATCCATTTGAAGTGAAGTNTTACCNTGNTTNTCGTATGCGAAAGNTCAANCTTTTNCTCANNTCAANNTTNTCNGGNAGAAATGANAGNCCTTTTAATAAAACATATTCNGANCTATCATATTTNCCCATGTATTCATANGCNATNGCATAATATAANTANACTTCTTGAGGNTCATCGCGATCACAACCAAGNTCAGTTAATTCATCNTAAGCTCGNACNGTAGCNNCCCAGTCNCTATTTTTATAGAATTCTGCTGCACTACTAAAAATTCTTGGACATCTTACTTNTCGAACTGAATCTAATCGAGCTTGNTCTNCNTAATCAGAATCAANATCAGATTGNTCAGGTGGCGTGCACATTGTTANAAAAACTGATGCTGCANCAATCANTAATAGTTTTTGACTAAATAATNTCATTGTCATTGTTTTGCTCTCCTCCTCAANAACCATACATCTCCAACACTTATTCCTACTGTAAACTCTCTAAATAATTCTTTATTCNANNNATCTATGTATCNTGAACCNTTTCTAAATGAAAAATCAATTTGATTTCCGGTGGCTGCAAATTTAAATCCAAACCCTAATGATAAACCATTCTCAATTATTGATTTTCCACTNTATCTAAGCTNATANATATCTTTNTAGATACCANTNCGAAAAGTNATTCGATCCTGCCAATCCCGTTCCATTTGGTTACCAAAACGAATTAAACCAACACCAATATGATTTTTTGAGCCAACCTGATCCTTATAAATACTTGCGTAATTGATATTGTTAGCTTCATCGTTCCATAGTTGATATTCAGAAAAAATATTAAGATTATTTTTCAAACTGATGTTAAATCCNAAACTAAAACTACTAGGAGCATAAATATTATTTACTCCTATTGTATCAACACCCACTTCTCCAGGATAATCACCTGAATCAAATGCATAATTATTATTTATATCTTCAAAAAGATCAAACTGGTATAGTTTTCCATATACGGGCTTATCTGTAAGCTCAATACTAGCAAAAGCTAATAATGATGACTTGCTGTTTGAAAAAAGCTTTGCTCCTAAATCTAATTTATAAGTAGATCCTTGATAAGTTCGAATATTAAATAATCGATAATAAGTATTATTAATGANCATTGATTGTTCATCTCTTGATGAGCCAAATAAATAGTTATAAGAAAAACCTAATCCCATATTTTTATTTATAGGGAAGGAAAACCCGAACGATCCAGACATTATTCCTCCTCCTGACCTAAACTCTTTATTAGTTGTGTAATTATTCCCTTCATATTTAATTGTTGAAGTATCAGTTGTAAAAAATGAGTTGTGATTATTAAGAGGNTTTAAAGACAATCCAAAACCATATCTATCTAGTATAGGAATAATAAATTGAATTTTGCTAAAACCTGCGGCTTGATTTGATACATTATGCTTTTCATTAGCAAAGAGTTGATTGCTATATGAACCACTAATAAATGTATAGTTTAAACCAGGCCAAGTAGCGACATTTTCCATTGAGACTCCCGGATGAAAGGTAGGGACTAATCCAATACTGCCAGCTCCATTTACAGAAGTATGATAAGAAGTTCGATTTAACCCTAAGCCATACGAATTATATACTGATTGAGTATACACATGGGTTAAAAAAGACATTATAATTAACAAAGNTNTAAGGTTTAACATAAATTACTCGCATAACTGGATAATAATCTACATTTCCAANAGAATAAAAATTGATTATTGTAAACGGATCATTATTACTGCTGGACTGCAACTTGAATCCGTAATTATTTCTTCCACCNCGACTTATCTCTCTCGAAACTCTTCGATGATTAATTTTTAACATATTATTTACAATNGTAGAAGATGACATCAGGTTACTTTCAACTTTATAAGGATCA
The DNA here is from genome assembly GCA_002701875.1 of Fidelibacterota bacterium. Classification (GTDB taxonomy): domain Bacteria; phylum Fidelibacterota; class Marinisomatia; order Marinisomatales; family TCS55. The sequence goes on along the minus strand of NZWI01000061.1, from coordinate 2,885 downwards.
ACATCATAAGATATAAAAGTTNAATACACTCCTTCATTAGTTAAAGGATAAGAGCTAACCGAAAAACCAGTAATTGTGTCAGTTTGAACACGATTTAAAATCAATTGCGCTGATTTAATCACACTTCTCTCAGGTAGAACCCATCCATTCATATCAACTAAAACAAGAGATTTTAGACCTTTAGCCGTGCCAATTGAAAGATATGTTGTATCATNANATGTAATTAAAGGCGGTTTAATNACTGATAAATCTTCTAAAGCAGTATAAGTTCTATATGATGTATCCGTGACTACTGTATCAGAAAGTAAAGTCCGGTAATANACTTTTAATTCAGGTCCATCTCCACCACCAAGTTCAGAACTATGAAATTTAAACTCAGATGAAACATTATCTTTCAATTCAACTAGGAAAGATCTGTTAAAATTTATAATCGTAGTATCTTTAAAAACATTTATCACTGTGGTGTCAATTAAAAAATTTAATGTAACCTTTGTATTGACAGAGTCAATCGAGTCTGAAACCATTTCTGCTTGAGAAATNACTTCAGAAGCTAATGAAGGATNAAAATTCATGAAATTTGTTTCNTATTCNTTAAAAACAGAATCACCAGTTTGTGGAAAAAATCTTAATTGGAATTCAGTGTTGCTATCAATTGTATCTGAAATAAACCTTAATGTTAATTTCATACTATCTGCAATAATTAAAGAATCATTATAATACTCAAAAGGATATCCACCTCCAATTGCAAGACTATCAAATTCTAACAAATTATATAGATACTCGTAACCATCTTTCTCTCCAAAATAAAGATATTCTGTACCCCCCATGGTTGGAGGTGTTTGATAAGTCATAGTATTAATTACTGGGAAGGAGACTGTATCAACATTTAAAGGAGTGCCATCATCATTGATAGGTAATGCCGCTTCTTCACACGAAACGAAAATAGATAGATAAAAAATACCTACTAATCCAAATGGAATAATTGAAGTTATACTTTTCATGGAGATGTGCTTAAGAATTACTTACGAAAAATTAAGCGAAATGTTTCGTTAATTCATCATTTAAAATACGAGCTGATTCAATATAAGATGGCGATTCACCTTCAGGAATAGACATTGAAACAACTTTTTTCTTATGTGATTTTAAGCCAGGAAGTGACATAAGTTTTTTAGTGACATTATTTGAGGGAGTATTTACAGCAATAATTAAATCAGCAAATGGTGCAGCTGCTTCATAACAATTAATATTATCACCTTTTATATTGGCTGGTAAAGTAACACCGGCTTTTTCATAAGAAGAGCGTGAAAAAATACAATATTCATCAATAGAGTGGACCATTAGCACGGTTTTAATTCCTCCATAAAATTCCTGAGAATCATATATTTGATTATATATCAATGGAACAAATGCACTCTGCCAATCATTACAGATTAATACATCGGGTTTCCAAAATAAATGAGGTAATGTTGCAATAGCTGCTTTTGAAAAATAACCGTACCTTTGGTCATTATCAGTTAGAACTCGTCCATTTTTAGATTTGTAAAGAAGATTAGTCAATGGCTTAAACCAATCAGAATTTTCTAAAAAGTATACTTGTACTCTTGTCTTTGGAATAAAAGCACTTTTTGCTGAAGCAACTTCGGTTTTACCATCATAATCGAATTCTATTTCACGAAGACGGATAACTTCTCTTAAAATATATTTTCTTTCACTAACAAAACCATATTTAGGTATAATAATCCTTATATCATGATCGATGCTTTGTAGAGCAAACGGAACATCAACAGAGAACTTTCCAAGGTGACTCGTTGTTGCAAATGGTTCAATTTCTGTTGTAAGAAAAAAAAGTTTAAGTGGCATAGAAGTAATTAATTATTATATGTTTAGTTGTTTAATTGATTCTCTGGCTTTTTCATAAAATTCTGAACCAGGAAAATAATCAATTAATCTTTGATATTCTTCACGTGCTTTATTGATATTACCCATACTGCGGTGACAATGTCCTAATTTTAATTGCGCATCATCGTCTTTATCAGTACTTGGAAATGTAAAAACTTTTTCAAATTCAATTACAGCCCTCTTATAGTTCTTCATTGTATAATAACACTCTGCTAACCAATATTGACTGTTATCTGCCAAATCATTAGTTGGATCGCCCATAACTAGTCCAGCAAAACCAGTGACTGCTTTTTCAAATTCACCATTTTGATATGAAGACAATGCATCAATATATCTTTTTTTATAATCAGCTGGAGTAATCATTGAACTTATATTGGAATTCATCTTATTACTCTTAAGTTCATACATTTCAGAAAAACTGGTTGTAAGAGTTACAATTTTGTTTTCAACCATCACTAATTGAGCAAGAATTTCGAAATTAACACTATCCACGTATGCAATTTTATCTTCAATAAGACGCATTTTATTTTGTATTGTATTAATTCTATTAATTAGTAGGATTGCTACTGAATCTGTTTGTTCCTTTGCATTAAGATTAGCTTTAAGAGCATTCTGTAACTCTGGAAGAAGCATCCTTATCTGTATGTCAAGAGAATCAATATGTGCATTTTGACTATTTATACTACTATTCATTCGTTTCAATTCACGTTTGATTGATGAATCTTGCGCAAACAAAAATGTAAAAGAAAATAGAAATACTATAACTGTCAAAATTTTAAACAAACGATTCATTATTAGTTACCTTCGGATTAAACAATGAATTAGATAATGACAATTTAGTTCAATTAACCATATATCTTCATTACCTTCTCCATAGGAAGATGTCCAACCAACTACTATATATCCATTATCTGATGTTTGTTTAACTGAAAATGCTTCATCCCAATAAGATCCACCAAAGGTCTGATTCCATTCTTCGTTACCCT
>NZWI01000060.1 GCA_002701875.1 Fidelibacterota bacterium | reverse complement strand
AGTCAGGTCTAAAAATGTGGATTCCAGGCTCATGTTCAGGCCCACAAAAAACCCCAAAATAATTCTTATATAATTTAGGCTAAGCTAATGAAAATTGTTTTAGCAACTCATAATAAAGGTAAAATGGAAGAAATGTCTGCTATTTTGAGTCATCTTCCAGTCCAAATCCTTACCCTAGATTCATTTCCTGAAATTGGTGATATCCCAGAGCCTGGAGAGACACTTAAAGAAAATGCATTTATTAAGGCTGAAACAGTGCATAAACTTACAGGATTAGCCGCTCTAGCGGATGATACGGGTCTTGAAGTAGATGCGCTTGATGGTGCACCTGGTGTTTATTCAGCAAGATACGCGGGTGAAAAGGCAACTTTTGATGATAATTGTATGAAAATGCTTAAGGAATTGGATGGTATTCCAATGGGTGAAAGAACTGCGAGGTTTAGGACTATTATTTCCTTCGTGAAAAGTGAAGAAAAACTATGGACTGAAGGCGTGGTTGAAGGAGTCATTCTAGATCGTAAGCAGGGGGACGGTGGTTTTGGGTATGATCCCATTTTTTACTATCCAAACTTAAAAAAAACCTTTGCAGAGCTAAAAAAGGGCGAAAAGAATAATATTTCACATCGTGGGAAAGCTTTACGTAAGTTCTCGCAAATCCTTGAAAAAAGGATAAAAAGTAATAGTTAAACATAAAGGAGCTGACTATAGCCTCAACGTTAACGGATTAATATGACCACATAGGTGGTATAACTAAAGCCCGTAAGGGCCTTGTTAACAACTAAACATGGAGGTGGGTCCATTGTTAAAACGGATCCTGATCGTCAGCATTCTTTTATGGATGACCGTACTTTTTCCTGCATACGGCCAAGGGGAACCGTCTATCTCAGATCTCCCTAATAATTGGCACCCAAATACTCCATATCTCTATAATCCTTATAAGCAAAACACCTATTCTTTAGTAATGCCTTATGACTCAAGTGCATATACTAGTCGTAATCTCATTCGCCTTCCTTTTGTGGTCGTAAAAAGCATTGACATTGCTAAAGATTGGTCCACGATCACGTTTACGGGAAAATTCCTTGGTAAGTCATTAAATATTCCATTTGTTGCTCCACTAGAATGGTATTTAGATAGGCAAATGCAAATTACTCGTGAAGTCGCTATGTTTAAAGCAATTAAAGATACAGTAAGAACACGCCTAGGTCAGTCTGAGATATTACAAGATAATAGAGGGAGGGGGATTGAGGTCATCGGCCTTGACGTTGGTAAGTTGGGAAGGGTCTCGCTTTCAGCTCGTGGAAATGTAACACTTAAAGGGAACCTTGTATTTCAAGATCAAGAATTAATTCGATCAAAATTAAGCGAGACACGTAATACACATTTAGAATTTGATCAAACTCAACGAATTAGTGTTGAAGGAAAAATAGGTGAGCGGGTATCTGTTAATGTTGATCAAGATTCAGAACGAGATTTTAATTGGGAAAATAATATTCGAATTAATTATAAAGGCGAGGAGGATGATATCATTCAATCAGTTGATGCTGGTAATGTTTCGTTGTCACTGCCCGGTTCACAGTCTCTAATGGGTTCTGCCAGTCACCAAGGTTTATTTGGTGTTAAAACAGTTTCTAAGCTAGGTCCGATGAATATAACAGCCATTGCTTCTGTGGTAAATACAGAGAAAAAATCTCAAGAATATAAAGGTCAGAGTGAAGCCCAAACTTATGAGATTAAAGACTATAACTATGTAGCTAACAAATATTTCTTTGTCCATGAATGGTTCCGGAATGGTATTTCAACGATAAAAAATGGAAAACAAATTTTTATTCCATCATTTTATCCACTTCAATCTGGGCTTCATTTGATAGGAAATGTCGTAATAAGAAATTTTGAGCTTTATCAATTAGATCAAACCACTAATGCAGAAACAAACCCTGGGACTGCATATGCAAATTTAGATGATCCTCAAGAAAGTAATGATCAAACAGGAAACTTTAAACGCTTAGAGCAAGGTCAGGATTATGTTTTAAGTGAAGATTTAGGGTACATACGTCTACGGCAAAAGGCTAGTGATGAAGTTTTTGGCTGTACTTATGTAATTGCTGACCGTATAACAGGTGATACGCTAGCTGTTATTGGTGAAGGCATCTCTACAGTCAATGACTATCTAAAAATGAAAATGTTGAAACCTAGAAATTTGAATCCAAGTCACCCCGTCTGGCCTTTGATGTTCAAAAACGTTTATTACCTTGGTGCGAATAATATCAATAGAGAAGGTTTTGAACTTCGAATTATCAATGATCGTTTACCAGTACCCAGTCATTTAGATCCGCAGGGGAATCCATACATCACGCAATTTGGATTAGATAGTTTAAATGAGAGTGGAGTTCGTACATCAGATCAAAAAATTGATTTATCAAATGCAAACATTATTAGTTTAAGTGAAGGCGAACTATTTTTTCCAACTTTTCATCCATTTGCAGCAGATACTCTAGTTGATGGGAATCAGTCTCCTGGATTAAAAGGTTCATTAGGGGAAGGTAAAATGTACTTTAGTACACAACAGACACAAATCACCAATGACAGTCGCTTTACAATTGCGGTTGATTACGCCAATCAAAGTTCAACGATAAATCTAGGTGGTTTTATGGTTGTTGAAGGAAGTGAGCAGGTGTATAAAGGTGGTGTCCCTCTTAAAAGAGGAATTGACTATCAAATAGATTATTTTAGTGGGACAATTGTTCTATCTGACGATATAGATCCGAATGCAGATCTTAGGGTGATTTTTGATAAGCATCAGATTGTGACTTTTGATAAAAAGACAATTTTAGGTGTCCGTTCTCAAATGGATTTTGGAGAAAAATCTTTTATTGGAGGTACAGCCCTTTACTATAATCAATCCGTTATGAATGAAAAGGTTGAAGTGGGTTATGAGCCAATGAAAAATTTTATATGGGGTTTAAATGGACGTTTTCAACAAGATCTTCCATCTATGACTCGCATGTTGGATAAATTACCTATGATTGAAACAGAAAAACTTTCAGCATTTTCTTTTGAAGGAGAATTTGCCCAGATATTGCCTAATCCAAACCCTATTAATAGTAAAGCAACTGGTGACTATAACGGTGTGGCGTTTATTGATGATTTTGAAGGTTCAAAACGTACAACATCAATCCCGATATTAAGACGATTTTGGAGAGAATCATCAGCCCCTATAGATTTAAAATCAGGAGAATCAATTACACAAAGAAAGCGGGCACGACTAAGGTGGTTCAATCCTTTTGTCCAGATTAGAACAAAAGATATATGGCCAAATTTATCTACTTCCATTCAAGCGCAGAATGAGACAACAGATATTATGATCTTAGATTATACTAAACGAGCTCATCAAGAAAATACTCCTGATGATTCTTTGTGGGCTGGAATTATTACTCCATTTTATTCAGGTGATTACGATCAAACTCAAACCAAATTCTTTGAAATATGGTTACAATCCCCACCAGATATGGAAGGAACAATCTCAATTGACCTTGGTCAAATAAGCGAGGATAGAGATGGGAATGGATTACTTAATACAGAAGATGTTCCTGTTGGGGGATTGATTGGAGATGGTATACTAGATGACGAAGAAGATATTGGATTAGATGGCTGTACAGATGAGAATGAAGATGGATGGGGATCTTGTTTAGACATCGCGGGTCCTACATATAGCGATTATTTAGCATCAGGAGAAACTCAATTGATCAATGCCTTTAGCGATGTAGATCTAAATGATCCCAATGGTGATAATTTCGATTATTCTGAGGGTAGTAATGATTATAGGCATATTAATGGAACAGAAAAGAATGCGCTTGACGCTGGAAGATATCCTGATACTGAAGACTTGGATCGGACTGGGTTTTTGGATAGAACTAATAATTATTTCACTAAGTCTTTTTCACTAAGAGATACGACTTATTTAGCTGGTGAAACACGGAAAAATGGNNTTTTGACAGGATGGAGATTATTTAGATTACCANTNATTGATTTTGANACAAGTATTCCNGGTGAAAGCCGAGANTGGAATAATATTCATCANATGCGACTTCGATTAAGCAATATTGCTGACTCCGCTTTTATATATGTTGCNAAAATTGAACTAGTTGGTAATGANTGGCAAGAATTGGGGATTGCGTCTGATTCTACAGCAAAATTCAATAAAGAGAATGCGGATTCAATTTTTTCTATTGCCGTTATTAATACTGATGATAATGCAAACTATCGACCTCCGGAAGGTGTGCAAGGGGAATATGATCGTATTAATCAAATACGATCAAAAGAACAATCGTTGGTATTAAAATTCAATGAGCTTCCCGGAAAAGCTAGTGGCGCTGCAATGAAAACATTGATGTCTTTAAGTGGTGAACGTGCGCAAAGTTATTTGTCTTACGACAAAATGAAAATGTATGTTTATGGATCGAGCCCTTGGATCAGTAATGAAAATTCAAATGTTGAAATGTTCTTACGATTTGGTCTGGGAGAAAATTATTATGAATTACGCCAACCTGTTTATGATGGTTGGGACGAAGGTAAAAATCGGAATTCTGTTGAACTTGATTTAGAGTGGTTAACTGGATTAAAACTAAGAGACTCAACATCTGTAAAAAAGTTTCGCGACTCTGATATTTTTATGGATTCTACAAATTATAAAGAATATCGATTTACAGATGACTTGGGCTTAGAGACAGGAAAGGTCGTTCAAATAAAGGGGCAACCTGCATTAAATAGGATTCAGTTCTTTATAGTCGGGGTAAGAAATTTGACAGAGACTCCAATAAGTGGAGAAGTCTGGTTAGATGAGTTTAGGCTAAGTGGCATAAATCGTGATAAAGGAATTTCGATGCGAGTTCAAAGCCGATTTAATTTGGCTGATATAATGAATACATCTTTTGCATATAAGCGTCAAGATGCGGACTTTCATATGCTACAAAGCAGGTTAGGCTCTAATAGGTCAAATGAAAGCATGAATATCAATACTGGATTTAACTTAGATAAATTTCTTCCTTCAACCTGGGGATTAAGAATACCCGTATCAACAAGCTTTGTAAATTCAATTAGCCGTCCAAAGTATTTCCCTGGCCAGGATATTTTGGTCGATGAATCTAATGTTCCCGATTCGATATTAAATAAGTCCAATGCAATTACTCTTTCAATAGCAGCATCTAAATCATCAAAATCAGATAATAAATTAATAAAATATACATTAGATCAAATGAATGCACGCTTATCGGCAAATCAAAGGAACATGTCAAATGAGATTCAAAAAGAAGTCTTAAATGAAAGCTACCAAGGTCAAATAAGTTATGCTTTGCCTTTTGGTAGAAAGAATTATATAATGCCTTTAAAATGGATGGCTTCTCTTCCTTGGATTGGAGAGAAGATGGGGAATACTCAATTATATTATACTCCTTCAACTTTCAATGCATCCATGAATTTTAATGAGAGATTATCTCAAAAAACTCCTAGAAAAGGTAAATCGTCTCCAGATGATTATAATTTTGGATTAAATCAATCCTATTCAATGGATTATAGGTTAACTCAATCAATAAATACTAAATATAGCCGTGCTGTTGTAAGTAATATGAATGATCATAGAGGTTATATCCCAGCAGCATTAGCTAAAGGGGATTTTGGTTTTGTTACTGATATAACTGAAAACTTTACTTCCTCATTTGCTCCTATGATAAAAGATTGGCTAAAGCCTACATTTAATTATTCAGCAAATTATCGATGGAATAAAGCCAGAGACAGTAACATAGAAGGATCAAATATTGGGAACCAACTAAGATTTTCATCGGGCATTAGTCTTTCACCAGTTAGATTGGTAGAACTAATCTATAAACCTTCTCCAGGAGTGAATTCAGTCCCACAGCGCCAACCTACTAGGCAGACACCAGCTCGATCAAGGAGCAGAAACCCTGGAAAAAGATTTAGTGAAGAAGAAGGCGTTCAAGGCGTTGAACCTGTAAATCGTGAAGAATTGAAAAAACAAGAAGAACAAAAGAAAGAAAAAAAATCTAAACTTGCTGATAGCAAAATATTAAAAGGAGTTCATGGGTTAGCAAGAAAAGTTGCTCCCATAAATCTTTCTTATACTGAAAATATTAATAAAACAGGAATGGGCGTGTTAGGATCAGTACCTTTTGGATATCGTTTGGGTACACAACGAGATCATGGATTAGATTATTCTGCGCAAGTTGGAACCAACACTGGTATTTTTGATCATAGACGTGATTTTTCAATACGATCAGGATTAAATCTAACTCGTGCTATGTCAATTTCTTTTAATTTTGCTCAAAATATTTCAAGTAACTTAAGAGGGTCAGGTACTGAGCAGAGATCTATGTCTCGAGATTACTTTTCGTATGGGAACTATCTAGATAATGGATTTCCTTTTGTAGGATGGTCGCTTAGATTAACTGGTCTTGAGCGAAATAAATTCATTGGGAAATATTTTCGTACTATGAGTTTAGATCATGCTACAAATGGTAAAGAGACACGAGCATGGCAATTCGATCAATTTGGTGGCCAAGACATTTCATTTTTAGATATTGATGACTTTATTACTAACTATAAAGATAGTGAAAGAACATCAAGAGTAAATATGAATTTTGCTCCACTAATCGGTGCGACTATTGCTTTAAAACAAGGTGTATCAATCAATATGAGACATAATAGAACTGTATCGCGAGAAACTACAGTTAATGGTGGTGCAAAAGTATTTAATGATCAGTCGTATCTATTATCTGCTAATTATACTCACCGAGGAGGCTTTATAATTCCAATACCATTTTTTGATAATTATAAGGTTAATAATCAGGTTAACTTCACCTTTAATTTTGATATGAACAAAAATCGGACACTTCAAAAAGCAATGGCAGCAACTAAATTTGCTGAAACCGCCTTTACTTCAAGTTGGAAGACGGGAATACGTTTAACTTATTCATTCTCACAATCTGTGAGCGGTAGTATGATTTGGGAGTATAGAGAAAGCGATTCCAAACATACAGGTAAGAAAGTCGATAAAGATTTTGGATTTGATGTAAACTTGGCAATTAGAGGATAATGAAAATAATAATAAATATTGGATATCTATTATGTATCACTTTTGTTGGTTGTCAGACAAAAGTTCCAGATTTTAATGCAGAAAATGCATTTGAACATTTAATAGCTCAGTGTGATTTTGGACCTAGGAATCCTGGATCAGAAGGTCATCGTAAGGTTCTTGATTACTATTTGAAAACATTAACGCCTTTAGCTGATACTGTAATGACACAGTCTTTTGTAGAAAAGATGCCTCGTACAGGTATAAAAGTAGAAATGAATAACGTCATTGCCCGGTTTAATTTGAAAGCATCTAAACAGATAATGATTTCTGCACATTGGGATACTAGACCATGGGGAGATAGAGGCAGAGATATTATGGGTAAAAACCAACCTATTCTAGGAGCCAATGATGGAGCTAGTGGAGTTGCTGTTTTAATCGAATTAGCCCATATCTTAAAGAAAGAAAAACCAAAAATTGGTGTTAATCTAGTTTTATTTGATGCTGAAGATTATGGCACGAGTGGCGATAATTGGTCATATTGTAAAGGATCACAATATTTTGCTAAGAATATTCCAATACCATATCCTAATTATGCAATTAACCTTGATATGATTGGAGATAGGGAACCAGAATTCTATATAGAACGATTTTCATATGAACAGAACCCCTCATTGGTAATGGAACTTTGGCAAAAAGCTGAGTCTTTGGGTCTTAAATCATTCAAAAAAAGAGCTCGACATATGATTTTTGATGATCATGTTCCTCTTTATGAAATTGCAGGAATTCCAGCAATAGATATTATTGATTTTGATTACCCTAATGAAACTGCCAACTACCATCATACTAAAAATGATATTGTACAAAATTGTTCTCCCAAAGGATTGGGAGAAGTTGGTACATTAATGGTTCACCATATTTATGAGCAAAAATGAAACATAATAGAATACCATTAACTATAATAATTATTTTTCTTAGCTTGGTGATAAGCTGTGAAAAAACTGGTGTGATTAAAGAATTAGATCCTATATCAGATGTGAACTTTCATTACTTACAAGCATCGAATAAATTTTTTATTTCAGCATACGCTTCTAGTCAATATCAAGGTAGTAACTTAGACTCATTAATGATTCTTTGGCAGGGAGTTAGTTCAGCGGATACAGCAGATACTATTCGTCTTTTTGATAATGGTACCAAGGGAGATATGATATCGCAAGATCAGTTATATAGTCGCAAAATTATGAATCATAGTGATTCAATAAAAAACATTATTCCATCCTCAGCAAAGGATTCGATATTCTTTTCTATTATGGGTTTATATGGTGGGAAAAGTGTATCCCAATCTTTAATATTCTTACTTGGGAATATCCGTCCAAAAATTGGTACAGTGGTTGTGCCAGATACAGTTTTGCGTCCAACCGCTAACCCAGACCCTAATATTTATAATACTATAAAATTTTCTGTGACTGCAACAGTATCTGATCCAAATGGGATTGATGATGTTAAAAGAGTATTCTTTCGTTCATATCATGTTGGTAAGGACTCACTGATGAATGGAGGGAATCCAATTTTTTTGTATGATGATGGAGAGAAAGATTCGTCTGGGGACCTTCAAAAAGGTGATGGAAAATTTTCAAGGACTATATCGATTAATGAAAATGCACTTGTTGGAATTTACCATTGGACTTTTGAAGCACAGGATCTTTCCAGCGCTTATAGTGATACAGTTAAAAAGGTATTGGTGGTAAAATGAAAAGGATATCACTATTTATTCTTCTTTGCCTTAACCTCAGTTATGGTCAAAGTGTTTTGCCAGGGCTCTTTAAGATAAACAGATCTTCTTTTGATAGTACAGCCTATAAAGGTCTTAAAAGTAATATGATCAGTGATATTGTACCGCAGGGAGATACTTTACTTTGGCTGGGCACAGGGGCAGGGCTGGCAGTATTAAGAGATACATTATCGGTACTTACCATTAATTCCAAATCTGAAGTTTCTGCTTCACTGACAGATGTGACTCCTACTGGAGGGGTTACTGCTCTAGCGGTAAGTAATAAATCAATGTTTGCAGCATTTGCAAAAAGTGGTGAGGATATTACCATTGGAAATGGATTGATATATTCTACTGATGCTACGGGGAAATCCATTGATTGGACATATTTTCAACAACCAGTAGATACAAAAGCTGATTCTTTAGCTCCCTTTGCAAAACGTTTTTTTAAAGGATTACCCATCACAGTAAAAGAAGCAAATGTTACTTATGATGCTGCAATTTCTGGGAATTATATATGGATTACTAGTTGGGCTGGTGGCTTAAGGAGATATAATGTAACTCAAAAAATTTGGGAGAGGGTGCCCTTGCCGCAAGATGGTGATCAGATATTATATACTTGTGAATCTGCCAGTTATGAGAATACCACTAGTGGATATGTCTTAAAGAATTTTTATTTAAATCCTCGTGACCCTGTAGATGGAGGAAATCATAACCATAAAGCTTTTTCAGTTATCGCGTACTCTGATACAATTTGGGTGGGAACAGCTAACGGAATTAATCGTGGATTAATTGGCGCGAATGGATGTGTTAACTGGACCCATTACACTCCAACTCAAAATGGATTATCTGGTGGATTTGTCGTAGATCTGGCGATTCAGAGATACAAAGGATATAATGTTATTTGGGCGGCTACAGTTTCTGCGAGTAGCGGAGAAAAAAATGGCGTTAGCTTTTCTATCGATAATGGTGATACATGGCACACCACATTAATTGGAGAGAGGGCTTATAATATCACTGCAGTTGATTCAGTTGTATTAGTTGCTAGTAAATCAGGATTATGGAAAACTATTACTGATGACCCCATGGATGTAGCTAAACCTTGGGCAAAATATAATTCAGCAAAGCAAGCAATTAAATTAGGATCTACAGGTGTATACAAAATGGATGAAATTCTCAGCCAAGAAGTGGTTGGTGTATCATATGATACAAGACCTTATTATTCATCATCTGCTACAATTTGGATCGGGTCTTGGGATGGGATGGCACGAGGAATGGATTTGAATGGAACTAATTGGCAGGTATACAGGACTAGGTTTGATGCAGACAAAGTTTATGCCTATCCAAATCCATTTTCACCGTATGAGCATAATCAAATTGGAGGATCTGGATATATTCATATCCATGCGGATGTCAAAACATCGTTTGTAGTTAAAATGGACATTTTTAATTTTGGTATGGAACCGGTTTTGCAAAAGCAATTTGATAGGCGGCAGTCAACCACAGGGTCATTAAAATGGGATGGAAAAGATAAGAATGGTAGGTTGGTTGACAATGGAACCTACTTTATCAGATTAGAATATGACGAAAAAATTAAATGGATCAAATTAGTCGTGATCAAGTAATGAGATTGTTAAAAATTTATATTATTTACTTGATTCTACTATCATTTGTACTTGCACAAGATTATGCTTCTTTTGCAGGAAGTTTTTTAAGAATGGGTTCTTCGGCACGTTCAATGGGAATGGGGAGCGCTTTTACAGCAGAGATTGACGAAGGGTTTGCTGCATATCATAACCCTGCCTCAATGGTATTTCTTGAAAAACGTCAAGTTGGTTTTAATCATCATTTTCTTCCACTAGATCGCCGACTTACAACGACGAATATTTCTATGCCATTACCACCAACTGCAAGCCTTGGTATTTCTTGGATTAGTGCTGGGGTGGATAAAATTGATGGGCGGAATAGTGCAGGTGAGCATACTCAATATCTATCAACTTCTGAGGATGCAATGATGATATCTTTTGCTCAACAAATAATGCCATGGTTTTCAGCTGGATTAAATGTCAAAATTCTTAAACATCAGTTGCCAATGAATACCATGGATGTTGCTGGAAAAGGCATAGGAATGGATTTTGGAGTTTTCATTCGAACAAAATCAGGGGCAAACTTGGCTTTTATGGTTCAGGATTTAAATTCTAGATATCACTGGAAAACGGATAAGGTTTTTGAACGAGGAAAAGAGTATGTGGAACAATTTCCAACAATTTATCGTGCTGGAACCACTTTCAATTACAACAAATTTTATGTTACGGCAGATGGCGGTATAATTATGAATGGTAATGAAAGCATTGGTTACACACTTCGCGTTGGAACTGAATATTCATATTTAGATAATTATTATTTTCGTGCAGGATTAGGTAATCGACGTATGTCTGTTGGATTTGGGATAGACTGGTCTTTTCTTAAGGATAATGATGCACGATTAGATTACGCATTTGTTTTTGAAAATCCAGCTGGGGCAGCTCACGTATTTACCTATGCATTCTCATTTTAATAAAATTGTTTCATTATTTTTTATTGTTTCCCAATTAATAGGTTCGGGCACTCAGTTCCTTTCAGTGCCACCATCTGCTTATGATTTGATGTATTTTCATACTGTTTGGAGAAACCCAGCAGCACTAAATCAAATTAATCGGGCTCCTCAATTAGGTTTGGCATATGGAAATTGGTTAGCAGGAATAGAATCATTTAGTTTCCAATGGCANGGGCAAATTCGCTCTGGAAGTGCTGGNNTAGATATANGGTATCTAGGCATGGATGATATTGAACTAAGACCTAATAAGCCAACATCCAAACCACTCGGGCACTATGTGGCCTATGGNCTATCTACAAAAGGATCGTATAGTATAAAACGGAATAATCTGCAATATGGACTTAGTATTCAAATGATTAATTTTCAGATTTATCAAGAGAGCTCATCGGGGATNGCATTTGANTTTGGATTAGGTTGGGATATCACTGAACAAATGAAGTTTTCTTTCTCAGCATTGAATATAGGATCNATGAAACCATTGATTGATAAATCGCCAGAGTTACCTCAAAGGGTGATTGGATCATTAGATTACCATCCCGGTAAATATTCATTGTTCNTTGCATTAGAATCTAACCAGCTTGTTAANGATCCAATCNTATATAGTGGATTTAATGGCCATTATAAAAACTTAATCTTTGGTGGCACAGTCATGTCAAACAAGGATGTGAAATCCCTTTCTGGTGGAATTGGAGTTTCATTTGGTATTTATAGTTTGACATATGGTTTTCAGTGGGGTAACCAACATTTAGGAATGCCTCAAATTATAGATATTTCAATACGCCTACCATGAAAGACTCGATCATAAAATATAAAAGAATTATTGCAGTCTTATCTGCACTTGTTGTTTGCCTTGTTATAAGTAACTATATCTTTTATAACAAATTGAATATACAAAGTGAANATTCTTTGCAAGTGGTTGAATTAGATAATAAATCCGCGGAATTGGATGATAGCCTTGTGACAAGTGATCATGTTAAAACAACATCTGGTACTATTGTATTGGTAATAGATGATTTTGGGTATCGAAATGATTCCGTATCTGATGGTTTTCTGAAATTAAATGTTCCGATTACTTGTGCTATTATACCGGGACATAGTCAAAGCCGAAAATTTGCAGAAAAAGCATTAGCTGAAGGAAAAGAAATAATCATTCATATGCCTATGGAATCTAGTTTNAATACTAAGGGAGAAGATGATTATAAGATAAGAACAGGAATGACGAGCGAAGAAATTGAGTGGCGTATAAATGAAGTCTTAAAAGATATGCCCGAAGCAATTGGNATGAATAATCACCAGGGATCTAAGGCCACCACGGATGGCAAGGTAATGAGTGTGGTTGCCTCAGTATTAAAGAAAAATAATAAATATTTTATAGATAGTAGGACTTCCGCTAAGACAGTTGCTGAAAAAGTTATGCGTCAAATCGGAGTGCCTACTACTCGGCGCCATATTTTTTTAGATAATGATGATTCAATAGAAAAAATTTCAGAAAGACTAGATGANTTGGTAAAATTATCGCGAAAGCAAGGAGTCGCTATTGCAATTGGTCATGCTAGACCGAATACTCTCAAAGTTNTAAAAGACGCAATACCACANTTAATATCAGATGGTTTTNAATTTGAATTTGGCTCCAAAGTGGTAGACTGATCTATGAAAATGGGAACTATCAAGCAAGTTCCGATATTAATATTNTTTTCCTTCTTATATGGTCAAGACACATTGACCATAATGAATTATAATGTATTACGATTTAATGGNAATACTACTGTCCGAGCAAAACATATTAAATCCGTNGTTGATTTTGTAAAACCAGATATCGTTATNCTTGAAGAGATTGAGCANCAAAGTGGTATTGACCTATTATTGACTGATGTATTTAATGTTGATAGCACGAATTTTATGGGGGGTCCATTACCTAGTACTCAATGGATGAAAAATGGAATTATTTACAATCAGTCTAAATTAGATCTTACTTCCCATAAATTTGTTTCTACTGTATTAAGAGATATTTCAGGATANACTTTGTCAATAAAAAATGCTCATAGCAATGTTTCCCCATTTACTATTTTTGGTGCACATTTAAAAGCAAGCGATACTCAAGATGACTCTGATCAACGCTGGTTAGAAGCTAAGGAGTTATATAAATATATCAGTCAAATGGATAGTAACTACCATTATATCATGGCTGGAGATTTTAATGTATATGGATCTGATGAACCTGCATATAAATTATTGGTAGATAGTATGTCAGTTGATTTAGAAGACCCAATTGGTCATTGGGTTAGGAATGAAAGTGCTCATGTAGAAAAGTTTACTCAATCNACACGAACGNCACANTTAAANGATGGNGGTGCTTCAGGAGGNTTAGATGATCGATTNGATTTTATACTNTTTTCNGATCANTTTACTTCGAAAGATCCCGANATNAAATATTTAGAAGGTTCTTACAAAGTNATTGGTAATGATGGAAATCATTTTAACCANTCAATTGTAGATGGAGGAAATAGTGCTGTTCCAGATAGTATTGCNGANGCTATTTATCTAGCNTCGGATCATTATCCNNTTGTTGCTAAAGTTGTTTTTACAAGTAAAAGCTCAACTAGTCCCGTGGCACATGCAGGAGGTGATATGATGGTAGCTATAGGTGATACGATCACATTGGATGGGTCAAAAAGCTATGACCCTAATGGTTCAATAATTAGTTACAATTGGAATCAATCTTCTGGACCTGCTGTAATTATTCAAGATAGTACTGCAAAAATAGCCAGCTTTGTCATACCTAAAGTCAATCGAACATCAAATTTTATATTTCAATTAAAAGTCATTGATAATGATGGTGAAATATCAACTGATCATGTAAAAATAACAGTTGAAATCAAAGGTGGTTATACACCATATGATATTCAATTCACTAAAGAAATAGGCGTAGGAGAAGATTGTTATCCATCAGAGTTTGAAGGTCAAAATGTTGAAGTAACAGGTGTTGTTACTGCTGTACGGCCTGATCAAGATTACCCGAATTTCTTTTTTCAAGATCCAAACAAAAAAGAATGGGCAGGAATGTTTATTTATATTAATAAAGGATATTCAGCTCCAAGTGTAGGTGATTTAGTGATTTTAAAAGGAGATATAGCAGAATACTATGGGGTGACGGAGATGAAAAATATTTCATCAACTACGATTTTATCTTCAGGTAATGAAATTGAACCTGTAAAATTGAACGCAGCACTAATTTCTGGCCCGTGTTCAGAATGGGCAGAAAAGTACGAGGGGATGCTTGTGAGATTAGTTAATGTATTAGTATCACAAACTGCCGATGAAAATGGACATTGGATTGTATCAGATATAACTGGATCCGTGATCATTGATAGTTATTTATATGTTGGTGATTTTCCTAAACCGGAATTGGGAACGCATTACACAAGTATTACTGGAATCGTTCATTATACTTATGGTGAGTATAAACTCATGCCGAGAAATAGTAATGATTTTAATGCTCCATTTGCAGCTGTAAAGGAGATTCCAGAGAATTTTGAAATGATGATTAATTATCCTAACCCATTTAATCCAACGACTATTATCGAATTCAGTATTAAGGAAAGTAATTTCGTGCAATTAGATATAATTGATATTCATGGTCGTAATGTAGCTACGCTAATTAGTGGAATACCCTTGTCAAAAAAATTGATATGGAATGGAAAAAATGATTTAGGGCAGATGGTTCCTGCAGGTATATATTTTGCGCGTCTTAAAACTAGCTCAATAGTTATGACCCAAAAAATGATTTTATTAAAATAAGATATGCCAGAAATAAAAGTTAGAGTTGTGGATTGCTATGTCTACCACCAAATGGATGGGGCAATTCAATTTTTAATACTAAAAAGAAATAAGGATAAACTCTATGAGCATCTATGGCAGGGTGTTGCTGGAAAAATCGAGAAGGGCGAGAAAGCTTGGCAAACTGCAATTCGAGAATTAAAAGAAGAAACGGCTCTTAATCCAAAAAAAATGTTTGTTGCAGACCATGTGAGTCATTTTTATGAAACGCATGGAGATAGAATAAACTTAGTGCCTGTATTTGGAATTGAAGTTGATTCAAAAGATGTCATTTTATCTGATGAACATATTGAGTATAAATGGGTAGATTTTAAAGAAGCATTTGATACGTTAGTTTGGAATGGACAGAAAAAAGGGATTCAAACTGTTTATGATATGGTTTCAAATCATGATGAACGTATTCGTTGGACAAGCGTGGAATTGAAAAAGGAGAATTAATGTTAGATATAGGAACGAAAGCGCCTGATTTTACATTACCAGATCAGAATGGGGATGATGTTTCCCTAAGTGATTTTTCAGGTAAAAAAATTGTGTTATGGTTCTTCCCCAAAGCCAGTACTCCAGGATGAACAATTGAAGGTCAAGGGTTCCGGGATGAACTCCAGAATTTCAAATCTAAAAATGTAGTTGTCATAGGGATGAGTGCAGATTCTAGTAAACGGCAGAAAAACTTTTGTGATAAACAAAACTTTGAATATCCAATGCTAAGTGATGAAGGAAAAAATGTACTTAAATCATATGGTGTTTGGGGAACAAAAAAAATGTACGGGCGAGAATATGAAGGTATTTATCGCTATACCTATGTTATTGATGATAAGGGGATGATAGAAAAAGCTTACGAGAAAGTGAGCGTGAAAACTCACGCTCAAGATATACTAGCTGAATTATAAATAGATTAATTATTATTAGGTAGATTTGTATCAAGAAATAAAGCTTGATTCATACCAGTAAAGAATCGCTGAAAAAATTCTACCTCATGTACCCCTCCAGTTGATAAAATTTTTGCATCTTGCTCAACTTCACCACTTGCACTAACTCTTACACTCGTTTCATCATTTCCGAGTTCATTTAAATTTATCGTTACTTTATATCGATAGATACGTGGCCCATCGGGTCCGTCATCATTACCACTTCGTCCTCCAATATTGATTGGCGATGATCGTCCCCTTCTGCCTTTGCGTTTATCATCATCATCATCATCTCCAAAAATTAAAGCAGCAAGAAAGGCAACTATTGCAATAACTCCAATTGCAA
>NZWI01000059.1 GCA_002701875.1 Fidelibacterota bacterium | reverse complement strand
TTTTTTTATTGTTAAAAATCCTGTCGAAAAAAAATTGGTATAAATTTTTGTTAACTATTAGGTTTATATCCTACCTAGTAGTTCTTTTTCTACTATTAAACCCAGTATTAAATATTTCTTACCAAAGTGATAAAATCCTTAACTGGAATATTTTTTTAGATAATTCTTCTAGTATAAAATATCATAAAACCCCTTCATTAAATTCAATAAAATCAGGTTATCAAGCAATAAAGGATAAATTGTTAGAGAAAAATATCTCGTTTAATTCATTCATTTTTGATAACAAAATAGAGCCCATTCAAGCTTCAAATATTAATGGTGATGGTTTGACTACGAATTATTGGAAGGTGTTAGATTTAATTATTGATTCAGAAAAGGATTTGGCAGGTGCAATAATAATTTCAGATGGAATTATAACTGAAGGAAAAAATTCAGTTGATGATTTAATTAATTTAAAAATTCCCATACATGTAATTGGAGTTGGTGAAAGAAGTGAATTAGTGGATATCTCTATTCTTTCTTTGGATGTACCAACAGTTGTTTTAAAAGGAGATAAAGTCGATTTAAAAGTCACAATTCAATCTCTTGGAAATATTAACGAAAGATTAAGTGTCTCTTTATACAGAGAGTCCAAATTGTTAGGATCAAAACCTATTAGACTATCTGGTATGGGTTCAAAGAATGAAGCAAAATTTCGATTTAATACAAAAGAAATTGGTCGGCAGCAGTTCGAAGTCCTCGTTTCATCAGTTAAAGATGAAATCAACATTCAAAATAATCGACAAAATTTTAGTTTATTAGTTCTGAAAGATAAATATAAAGTTGCTTTAATTACAGGAAGTCCAAATAAGAATACAAGCCCTATAAAGAAAATAATTAAAAAAAATAAACGTATCAGATTGGATCATTATGTTCGCGTAAGAGATCAAAAGTTTAAACCCGATATTAAAAATTTTTGGAAAACTCCTTATGAACTAATTATTTTTGATAATTATCCAATAAAACCTCTGTCTCCAAATTTCATTCGTATTCTTGGTAAAAAAATAATAACAAATCAATCAGGCCTCATGCATGTTACCGGCCCTAATCAGGGTAATAAATCACTAAACGGCATAAATTCAATACTAGGAATTGCATTAGTTGATTCAACTCAAATTTCAGAAAAAGTATACTGGGATTTTATTAATACAAATAATAGTGATATTGATTATCCCCCATTGGAGCAATCTCTTTTTTTGATTGGAGAAAGTACGGCTGCAGATTCTTTAGCAATATTTGATTCTGGTTGGCCATTATGGATACGTAATAAAAATAATAATTTTAGGAGTGTAATCTTTGCGACATCAGAGTTAAATGTATTATATCACTTTCAAGATAATAAAAATCAAAATAACTTATTAAATTCTATATTAAGTGCTGAAGTTGGTTGGTTACTAAAAACCGATGCTTCGAACGAAAATTATTTCAGGTTGAATAAAGATTCTTTTCAACAAGGAGAAATGATCAAACTTACCGGAACTCAACCTCTTGATAATCCTTCATTTGTCAATTCAATAAATTTTGCTATTTTTAAGGATAATGAAAAAAAATATTATGGGGATATTGATTATAATTTTGAGAGAGATAGATGGGAAGGGGAATTTCGAGCATCAAGACCAGGCAGTTATTTATACAAACTTTTTATGGCTGAATCCAAAAACCCTTTTCAAACAGGTAGCTTTAAAGTTTTGGAAAGCCAGATTGAGTTAAACCAAGTTTATTTAAATCAAGAATTATTAAAAGAAATTTCAAAAAATACAAATGGAGAATATTACCATTGGGATGATAGAGAAAAATTACTAAAATTAATATCGCCAAAAGTTCGCCGTGAATTTAAAGCTGATATTATTAAATTAACTGAAAATCGATTTGTGTTAATTATACTAATCATTTTATTATGTATTGAATGGGCACTAAGACGTTTAAAAGGGCTTATTTAATTAAGGAAAATTATTAGATGGAAAAAATTTGTGTTATAGGAGTAGGATATGTTGGTTTGGTTTCCGGGGCAGGTTTGTCGGAGTTTGGACATGATGTAACATGTGTTGATATTGATGAAGTAAAAATAAATCTATTGAATGATGGTAAAATCCCTATATACGAACCTGGTCTTCAATCATTAGTTGAGAGCAATTGTAGAAATAGTAATAGACTTCATTTTTCTATTGATATTAGTAAATCAATAAAAGATTCAAGTGTTGTTTTTATTGCCGTTGGTACCCCGCAGAAAAAAAATGGTAAAGTTGATTTAAGCTTTATTGATTCTGCAGCTAACATGATTGCAGATAATATTAACGATTACAAAATAATATGTACTAAAAGCACTGTTCCTGTTGGAACTGGTGAAAGAATAGAAAAAATAATATTATCAAAAAATAAATCTACGATGTTTGATTATGTTTCTAACCCTGAATTTTTAAGAGAGGGCTCAGCCGTGAATGATTTTATGATACCAGATCGACTGATAATTGGAGCTAGGACTTCCAAAGCCTATAATATTATGAAAAATGTATATAGACCATTATATGTTAATGAAACACCAATTATGAATACATCAGTTGAGACCGCTGAAATGATCAAATATGCTGCTAATGCATTTTTAGCATTAAAAATCAGCTATATCAATGAGATTGCTAATCTATGTGAAGATGTTGGAGTGGATGTCCATGACGTCGCAAAGGCAATGGGCCAAGATGGTAGGATTAGCCCAAAATTTCTTCATCCAGGTCCTGGATATGGAGGATCATGCTTCCCTAAAGATACTCTAGCATTATCACATTTAGGAAAAAAATTTAATAAACCTCTTAAAACGATTGAGGCTGCAATTGAAGTTAATAACAATCAACCCATGAGAATGATTGAGAAATTAAATAATTTATTAGACAATAAGATTTCTGGGAAAAAAGTCGCAATCCTTGGATTGTCTTTTAAACCAAAAACAGATGATATAAGAGAAGCTACCTCAGTGAAAATAATACCAGAATTAGTTAGGCTTGGCGTAACTATTCATGCTTATGATCCTATTGCGATGAATAATTTTAGAAATCAATTTCCCGATATCAATTACTTTGAAAATTGGGAGGAAGCCATAAGAGATACAGATGCTTGTATTATTCTTACTGAATGGAATGAATTTAGAGGAATTGATCTAATAAAAATAAAGTCATTGATGTCTGAACCAGTAATCCTAGATGCAAAAAATATTTTAAGTATTTCAAAATTAGAGGAGCTTGAATTTAAATATGATAATGTAGGTAGAAAAATTTCTTTATGATTATTAGTAAAACATCGATTCCAGAATTACTTATTATTCAACCCACTATTCACAAAGATAATAGAGGCTATTTTATTGAATCATATAAATATTCTGAGTTTGAATCAAATGGTTTACGAACGGACTTTTTGCAACAAAATCAGACTAAATCTAGTAAAGGTGTTCTTAGAGGACTTCATTATCAACTTAATTATGGGCAAGGAAAACTAGTATGGGTCACCCAGGGAAAGGTGATGGATATAGCACTAGATATCCGCAAAGATTCCCCGACTTTTGGTTGCTATGAATCTATTATCCTTGATGATGAAAGTCACAAGCGTTTCTATNTACCAGAAGGCTTTGCTCATGGATTTTANGTTTTATCTGAAAAAGCTATTTTTCAGTATATGTGTACTGAAATTTATCATCCTGAGGATGAANATGGTATTTNATGGAATGATCCTGACATATGTATTAAATGGCCTGATGGAGATAAATTAGTTTCTGATAGCGATAAGCAATTACCTAGCTTGAAAGAGATTAACCCAAAAAATTTACCCACTTTTAAATAAAATTATATTTTAATGATCCCAATCGAACAAATCCGAAATAATATTGAATATGTCAAGAAACAACTTGCTCTCAAAGGTGACCCCAAGTCGGTTGATACTATTTTTTCTTTAGATAAGTCATATCGATCATATATTTCAAAATCCAATGAATTACGTGCAAAACGAAATCAAGTTTCAGATAAAATTTCTGTGGCAAAAAAATCAGGAGATACTGCTGATAAAGAGATAAAAGATATGCGTATAGTTGGTGAAGAAATTAAATCAATAGAAGAAAAAGCAAATGAGATTAAGAGTAAGTTAGATGAATTATTGCTAAGACTACCAAACTTGCCTCATGAATCTACACCTGAAGGGAAAGATGAGACTGAAAACAAATTAATAAGAGAGTGGGGTGAAGAAACCAAAACGGAACATGAATTAAAAACTCACCTTGATCTAGGTGATGATCTAGATTTATTTGACTTTGAAGCTGCAGCAAAAATATCGGGTTCAGGATTTCCTCTTTATAAAGGTAAAGGAGCTAAATTAGAGCGAGCATTAATTAATTATATGCTCGATTTTCAGACAGAAAATCATGGTTATATGGAAATCTTCCCACCATTCATGGTTCGTGATAGCTCGCCATTGACAACAGGAAATCTGCCAAAATTTTCTGATGATATGTACTATATTCAAAGTGATGAGTTATGGATGATTCCTACTGCAGAGGTTCCTATTACTAATCTTCATCAAAATGAGATTCTTTCGGAGGATCAACTTCCATTAAAATATGCAGCCTACTCGGCATGTTTTAGGAGAGAAGCTGGATCTCATGGAAAAGATACCAAAGGTTTATTAAGACTCCATCAATTTAATAAAGTGGAATTAGTGCAATTTGTAAAACCTGAAAATTCATATGAAGTTCTTGAGGACTTAACTGCCAATGCAGAAGCTATTCTCCAATCATTAGGATTGAAATACCGTGTTATAGAGATATGTAGCGGCGACTTAAGTTTCGCAGCTGCAAAATGTTATGATTTAGAACTCTGGGCGCCAGCTGAAGAAAAATGGTTAGAAGTTTCTTCATGTAGTAACTTTGAATCATTCCAAGCCCGAAGGGGAAATATCCGTTATAGAAATTCAAAAGATAATAATATTGAATTTGTACATACCTTAAACGGGAGCGGTGTTGCAACACCAAGGTTGTTAGTTTCATTATTAGAAACATACCAAAACTCAGATGGTTCTATATCAATTCCTAAACCACTGCAACCATATATTGGTCTGGAGGTAATAGATTAATCTCAGATACTTTTGGTTCTCGATCAATGTTTTGATTTGGACAATATTATTTGCTTCTGTGGGTATAATTGGATCAGCCTTTGAATGGAGAGGCAAATTTATGAGTTGGATTGCAAAAACTTGGTCTAAAGTTCTTTTATATTTAGGTGGTGTAGATTACAAAGTCATTGGTTTACATAATCTTGACCCAAAGGGTTTCTACCTTTTTGCAGCCAATCATGAGTCAGCTTTAGATATTCCTTTAGTTTTTGCTGGATTACCTTACCATATAGTTGCTGTAGCTAAAATTGAATTGAAACGGATTCCCATTTTTGGATGGTCAATGATGGCTGGTGGACATTTTTTTGTTGATAGAAAAAATAAAAATAGAGCACTGAAATCATTGGATAGCGCAAAATCTTCTATGGTTAATAATCCGCGATCAATTATAATCTATCCAGAGGGTACTAGGTCAAACAATGGATCAATAAGACAGTTTAAAAAAGGAGGTTTAGTATTAGCTATCAATATGGATTTGCCAGTTGTCCCTGTTGCGTTATGTGGCACTAGGGAATGTTTGGGAGAAAAAAAGTATAAGTTGAAGAAAAATACTATTGAAATGAGGATTGGGAAGCCAATAAAAACACATACATTACGTTATGAGGATAGAAATAAATTTGCGGAAAATGTGCGAGATGAAGTTGTGAAATTAAAATCTGAATGGCAAAATCAACCAATGGTATTCAATTAAATAATAGTATTTAGTGCAGATATGAGCCTTTTATCATCAAGCTTTGCAAAAAATAAAGTATCCAAATTAAAAAAAAATGGGAAAGTTGTTGTTTTTACTAATGGCTGTTTTGACCTTATTCATAAAGGTCATACTACATACTTAAAAAAAGCAAGGCTGTTAGGCGATTTTTTAATTGTTGGCCTGAACTCAGATAAGTCAGTATCAAATTTGAAAGGTGAGAACCGCCCTATTAATTCTGTAGAAAAACGTTCAGCAAACTTGTTGAAATTAGATTATGTTGATGTAGTAGTTATTTTTGAAGAGAATACTCCTAGAAAATTAATTAATGAAATTTGTCCTAATATACTTGTTAAGGGCGGTGACTATACAAAAGAGGAAATAGTAGGTGCAGATCAAGTGTTAAAAAATGGTGGTGAAGTGGTAATTATTCCACTTGTTCAAGGATATAGTACCACTAAAATGATAAATGTATTAAATGAAAAAGGCTTGACTGGCCAAGATTGAGCCGACTAACTTCGCCACCAAAATCACTCTAAATATAAATGAATAAGATACTTACAGGAATATTAATCGCTTTGCTATTGAGCTTTAACCATGGAATGGCTCAAAGCTCTAATGGTGAGAAACCTATAACGAATGGTAATAGTATTGATCTTACAGAAAATCGTTTGCCTGAGCTTCTACGCGATGTAAAGGTTTTACTTACAGACGCATTTATCGCTGATGTTATGTCAGATACTTTAGAAGTTATATATAACCTTAACAGGATTTTTGACTTATTAACGGAGGCAGATCAATATGGAGAAATGGATGATGAAGATAAAGATGAATTTGAGAGGTTTGAAGAGTCATTAATTTCATTATACACTAAAAGATTTACTACTTTAGATAAAACTGATGCAGCTCTTACAGCAGAACAAATGCGAATGGATATCACTTCTCTAAGTGAGCCTTTAGAAGTTGAAATGGGAAATACACAATTTACTGTTATTGAAGATAGAGATGGACACATACCATTAGTTCGAAATAAAAAAGTCGACCAATTTATCACTTATTTTCAAACTAAAGGTAAGCGACAATTTGAAATTTGGCTGGATCGGTTAGATGTGTATGGCCCAATGCTTTCTGAAATAATTGAAGAATGTAACCTTCCCCCTGAGCTATTATATCTTGCGATGATTGAATCAGGTTTAAATCCAAAAGCGCATTCAAAGGCAGCCGCAAATGGAATGTGGCAATTCATATACTCAACAGGGAAAAGATATGGACTCAATCGCAATTGGTATGTTGACGAACGAAGAGATCCAGAAAAGGCAACAAGAGCTGCATGTGCTTACCTTACTGATTTATATAATGAATTTGATAATTGGTATTTGGCATTAGCCGCGTATAATGTAGGTGAAGGGAGAATTAGGAGAGCAACAAAACTTCATCAAACCTATGACTTTTGGCAACTTCATTCATTGCCTCGTGAAACAAGAAACTATATGCCATATTTCTTAGCAGCCAGTATTATCGCAAAATACCCTGAAAAATATGGATTTTATGTAAAAGAAAAACAAAAGAAACCATTCTCATATGATTTAGTTACCATTGAGAAAAGTGCAGATCTAACGGTTCTTGCTCGTGCAGCTAATACATCATTTAAAATAATTCAGTCATTAAATCCTGAGTTAAGACAATCTGCTACTCCTACGGAATCATATTTGTTAAAAATTCCTAAAGGTAACAAAAATTTGTTTATAAAAAATTATAATGCTTTACCAGAGAATGAACGTTTTGCTCCACAATTTGTCTCACATAAAGTACGCAATGGAGAAAGTCTTTGGACGATTGCCCGGAAATATCGAATATCAATACACGACCTTGTTGCAGTTAATAAGATTCGTAACCGGAGCATGATTCGTATTGGACAAAAGTTAACCATTCCTGTGCCAGGAATGAATTTAGTATCAAGACCTAGGTCACAAATGTCTGGATACAATAAAATAACATACAAAGTTCGCAGAGGAGATACATTGGGTCATATAGCAGAAGACTATGGAACAAGAGCCTCTAATATTAGGAAATGGAATGGGCTAAAATATGGACAAAATATATACCCAGGACAAAAACTCACTTTATGGATGAAAAGAAGTTAAAACGGCCATCATCTAATTTGACTTGGCTTTGGTGGTCTCTAGGTGCTTTTTTTGCATTGATATTCACATTCCAATTGGGTGTTTGGGTCGCAGGTGATTCAAGTGAAGGATTAGGTAAGAAAGTAGGCATCGTAAATATTGTTGGCGCTATAGTTTCAGCTGAACCAACAGTTAAAGAACTAGAAACACTTAGAAAAAGAGACGATGTTACTGCAATCGTAATTAGGATTGATTCGCCTGGAGGTTTAGTCGCACCAACACAAGAAATTTATGAGAAAATAAAATCTATTCGTGATGAAAAGCCTATTATTGCAAGTATGGCGACTGTAGCTGCTTCAGGGGGGTATTATATTGCACTGGGGAGCGATACAATCATCGCAAATCCAGGTACAATTGTAGGCAGCATTGGGGTGGTGATTAATTATCCAATCATGACTGAATTATTAGAAAAAGTTGGCGTTGAATTTGAAACTGTAAAAAGTGGTGAATTAAAGGATGTGGGATCATATTCGCGAAAAGTGACCGATGCTGATAGAGAACATTTAAATGAAATGGTTGATGACATGTATGATCAGTTTGTAACTGCTGTTTCTGATAATAGACCCATCACAAAGGAAAAGGTAATTACTATAGCGGATGGGCGTGTATATACTGGATTAAAATCAAAAGATTTGGGTTTAATTGATTTAATTGGAACATTTGAAGATGCTATTAAAATGGCAGGATCAATGGGTCAGATCTCAGGAATACCTAAAACTATACAAATAAATAAAAAACGTCCTCAAATTCTGGATTGGTTATCTGGGAGTTTGGAGACAAAGGTCAGTGATTGGTTTGGTGAATTACCTGCATATCGCTGGCGAATGGAGTAAACACTATGACTAAACAAAATATAGTGAATATTGTATCTGAAGCTACTGGATTAACAAAGGTTGAAACGGAAGCAGTGATGAATGGAGTAATGTCAACTATCATTGAGTCTTTGGGGCGCAATGAGCGAGTAGAGCTTCGTGGTTTTGGAACATTTGGCGTAAAACATAGGATGCCAAAAAAGGCTCGTAATCCAGGGACAGGAGAAACAATTTTCCTACCAGAACGCAATGTCCCAATCTTTAAACCTGCAAAGTATATGCGTTCACATGTAAACAATAAACTTTCAAAATAATGAGGTAAAATGCCCTGCGGTAAAAAACGAAAAAGGCGTAAGATGAATACTCATAAGCGTAAAAAACGCTTACGCGCCAACCGACATAAAAAGAAAAAAGTGTAGATTAGCCAATCATGAAATGGGCCTTAAAACTATGGTTTATAATATTGCCCTTTGTCTTACCAACTTTTGTTGAAGCATGGGGCTATGATGCTCATCGTCGAATAAATTATTCTGCTTCAAGACAGCTAAAAGGCTCATTAGGTCAATTTCTTAAGAACAACTCTGCTCCGCTCAAATGGTATGCGGTTGCACCTGACTATAATAAGAATATAGATAGTGAAGAATATCATCGACATTTTATAGATGCGGACTACTATGATAAATATCCTTTTACTAATATTCCTAAAAAATATGAAGATTTAATATCTTTATATGGTGAAGAGAAAGTTCGCAAATACGGAATTGCACCCTGGACCATAAATCAAACTTGTGATCGGATAATTGATTTATTAAAAAAAAATCGATTGGATGAAGCAGTTTATAATATGAGTGCTTTAGGTCATTATATTTCAGACCTACATATGCCGCTTCATACTGTAATTAATTATAACGGTCAATTCTCTGGAAATGATGGCATTCATAAAAGGTGGGAACGAAGTTTAGTCAATGAATATATTAAAAAGATTAAACCAGTTGGAGAGATAGAAGAGATAGATGACCCTTGGGAATTCTCAATGAAAATAGTTAAAGAATCTTTTAAACTACATCACCTTATCTTGGAAGCAGATACTAAGGCAAGAAAGTTATTAACAAGGGAACAAGCGAAGATGCTTAATTCCTATGATGCTTTAAGTTTCGAAAAACCATATTTAGATGTTTTATATAATGAGACTGGAGATTTGCTTAAAGATCGTATGGGTAGAGCTGTGATGCGCATAGCTTCTCTTTGGAATTATTGTTGGGAACAAGCAGGAAGCCCTAATCTAAAATGACTGTTCTCCAGAAATCATTTTCTGTTTCTGAGCTCACATCAAAAATAAAAAATCTACTTGAGCCAGAATTTTCAGTAGTATCGGTTAAAGGTGAAATATCAAATTTTAAGCATCATACGTCTGGTCATATGTATTTCACACTAAAAGATAAAACTGCAGAACTTCGATGCGTTATGTTTAGAGGAATGAATCAAAATATTCAATTTAAGCCTGAAGATGGGATGGATGTTTTACTTCAAGGTAAGATTGCCGTATACGAGGTGAGGGGTCAATATCAATTAATCGCGGAAACTATGGATCCCGCAGGGCTTGGCACATTATTTCTTGCGTTTGAAGCATTAAAAAAACAACTTCAAAGTGAAGGACTTTTTGACCTATCTATTAAAAAACCTCTTCCTAAATATCCAGGAAAGGTTGGTATTGTTACTTCGCAATCAGGGGCGGCAATAAGTGACATGGTAAATATTTTCCAAAGGCGCGCACCCTATATTGAATTGGTGTTACGTCCTGCAGTGGTACAAGGAGAAGAAGCTGCTAGAGATATAGTGAATGGAATTATAGAATTAGATAGAATAAAATCAATTGATATAATTATAATAGGGCGCGGAGGAGGCTCAATCGAAGACCTATGGCCCTTTAATGATGAATTATTAGCAAGAGCAATGAGTCGTTGTAAAACTCCTATAATATCTGCAGTTGGGCATGAGACTGATGTTACAATTAGCGATATGGTCTCTGATGTAAGAGCTCCAACTCCATCTGCAGCAGCAGAAATTGCTGCGCCAAGTTTTTCTGAGTTAAACAAAATTATTTCTAAAAATTTAGATCAACTTTATAATCTTATTGATTTGCAATTAAAACTTCAATGGCAATCATTGGATCGTTTATCAGATCGTCACGAATTCCAGCGACCTAATACAATTATAGAACGACATCGTGAAGTAGAAAAAAAACTTGGTCACAGACTGTCATTATCCCTAAAACATATAATTTCAATTAAAAAGACTAATATTGAAGGACTGGTAAAAGAAATTAATGCTCTTAATCCCGTTCATGTTCTTGAAAGAGGCTATAGTATTGCATTTAAAAGAGAAGGGCAAATTGTTAGAAAAGAAGATGATTTAAAAGTTGGAGAGTCTTTTGTTCTAAAGACAGGAAAAGGGGAAATGGAAGCTGAAAAAAAGCAAAGTTTACCTGTTTGATACTTCAAAGATTAGTGGGACTAAAATATGACTAAAGAAAAATCATTTAAATTTGAATCTGCGATGGAAGAACTTGAAAAAATAGTCGCACAACTTGAGGAAGAAAATTCATCGTTAGAGAAAAGTCTCGAGTTATATGAAAAAGGAGTTAAAATAGCTGAAAAACTGCGTAAGCACCTAGATGACGCAGAACAGAGAATAGAAGTTTTGAAAAAAAGTAAGAACTCTAGTTCTGATGTTGAGGATCCGGTTGACTAATGACAAAAAATAAACAAACTCCTAGAGCTTTTGGGATTTGGGGTAACACAGATAAAGATAAATTTTGGGATAATTTAATTCCTATCTTAGAATGGGCGAATGATAAAAAGATAGAACCCTATATTACCACTCGAATTAAGGTTAATCTGCCAAAAGGTTTTGAAAAAAAAGTAAACATCATTAATTCAGCTAAAGATTTTTTGAAAATAGATTTTCTTTTAACTCTGGGGGGAGATGGAACAATCTTATCGGCAGCTAGAGCAATTGGAAATCGTAAAACACCTATTCTAGGAGTACATGTAGGTGAGTTAGGTTTTCTAGCAGAAGTTACCATGGATGATATGTTTGATCGACTTAACTTAGTAGCTCAAGGAGATTTTTTCATTCAGAATAGAATGGTATTAAAAGCAGAAATTGATAATGGTAATATGCCTAAAACATTTTATGCATTAAATGATTTTGTAATTGATCGCGGAAAATCCCAAAGATTAATAACAATGGAATTATTTGCTAATAATAATTTTATTTCAAAGTACAAATCAGATGGTTTGATTTTTTCAACTCCCACAGGATCAACAGCTTATTCTCTTTCAGCTGGAGGCCCCATTGTTATGCCTAAATTAAAAGCAATCGTTGTGACGCCATTAAGTCCTCATACTTTAACTTTACGGCCAATAGTTCTACCTGATGATCAAATTCTTGAAATTAAATTTGTAGATGATGATAAAGTAGCATTCGCTGTGGATGGTCAGGTTAGTGAATATTTATCCCCGAAATCTAGAGTGCTGATAAAAAAATCATCTTTTGATATAAAGATGATAACATTTGAAGATTCAAATTATTTTCAAACTTTAAGATTAAAGATGGGGTGGGGGAAAAGAGGGTAGATCTAAGCTTGAACTTCTTCTATCGAAAGTAAAGTTGAGGCAATTAATTCAATAAAGATATTCATTTGCTTAAGTATATCCATAAGCTCCATGTGAATTTGATGAGTAGCGACTGACTCCGCGACATCTCCACTTACTCTTTGGAAATGCTCAAGGCGGTACTTTTCTTCAATGTCTTTATATTTTTGCCCTTTTGTCATGATCTTCTCTGCATTTGCGCGATCAAACTTGGTAAAAAATTTATTTAACCGTTTCACTTGCTTTAGCAATTTAGTGTGATAATCTAATATTTCTTGTTGACCCGCCTCAGAGAAGTTTACATCTGAACTCTCTTTACTTTTGACAAGTCCATCAAATCTAAGTTTTATAATGTTATTCATTGATTCCAGATAATTCACAGTAGATACGAGAGAGAACACTTCTTTTGATTGATCGGAGTTGAGATCGCCTCTACTCGTTATTAATAGATAGTCAGTTATCTTTTCATTTAAAAATGTAATTTTATCTAGGCGTTGATTTAATCCAGTTTTTAGGTCTAATTCTGAATTTTCTATATCTGTTTGCTCTTGATCCTTAAAAAAAGGTCTAACTAATGTGCCCACAACACGCTCCATCAGACCTACTACTCCACTTATTTCTGCTTGAGCATTATTAATTGCAGCTTCAGGTTGATTTAATAATTTTTCATCTAGATGTAAGACAGCAGGTTTCTCAATATCTCTTTCCTCAGTTATATCAGGGAAGTAATGAATAATAGTTTTAGCAATATAGCCTGTAAATGGAATGAATATTATAGAAGCTAATATATTAAAAAAAGTATGAGCGTTGGCTATTTGCCTAGGAATATTATTTGAGGTTTGACTTACAATTTCAGAAAAAGTAGGTATCCAAAAACAAAATAATAGAACGCCTATTACGTTAAAAGTCACATGTGCTATGGCTACTCGTTTAGCGTCCCTTGAAGCGTTAAGTCCAGCTAAAAGGGCAGTTACACAAGTTCCTATATTTGCACCAAAAATTAAAGGGATTCCTGCCTCAAGTGTAATTGATCCTCCGCTTGCCAGGGTGATGACAATACCAGTTGTAGCACTACTGCTTTGAACTAAAGCAGTAAATATTGCTCCAGCGAGTATCCCTAAGAATGGGTTCTCAAAACTTGTCAAGATACTATTAAATGTAGGGTCGGTTCGAAGGGGCTTCATTGTATCTGACATTACCTTCATACCATAAAACAATAAACCAAACCCTAAAATCACATAACCTAAATTTTTCACAGTTTCTTTTTTTGAGAAAAGACACATCAGCGAACCAGCAGCAATTAATATTAGAGCATAGTCAGTAACCTTGAACGCAACAATTTGGGCAGTAACAGTGCTCCCAATATTTGAACCAAGAATCACTCCAAGGGCTTGAGTAAAATTGAGCAAACCTGAGTTTACAAAACTGACCAACATTACAGTTGTTGCACTGCTACTTTGGATTACCATGGTAACAAAGGCACCCACAGAAAGAGCAAGAAATTTATTTGAGGTTAGTTTCTCTAAAATCAACCTCATGCTGTTGCCAGCAGTCATTTTCATGCCCTCACTCATCATTTCCATTCCGTAAAGGAACATCCCCATGCCTCCTAAAAGCCCAGTGGCTAATAGAAATATCGAAATTTCTTTTGAATCTCCAGTTGCACCTGCATAGACTGTACCAATAGATGCGAGGATTACTAAAGGAAAAATTATTCGTGATGATTTATTATAACTAGTACTCATTAATATTAAATATCAATTATTTTTTAAAAATATTAGTCAAAATATAAGAAATAATTTTGGGATTTTCTTTGAGTCTTCTTATTGAATAATCAAACCAGGCTTCACCAAAGGGAACATATATTCGGATTTTATAGCCTTTATCCTTTAATAATTCTAATCTATTACCCATTGGTACTCCAAATAGAACTTGAAATTCAAAGCGATCTTTAGAGATATTATATTTATTAATCAACTCTTCAAGTTGATCAATCAATTCAAGATCGTGAGTGGCAAGGCATGCATAACCTTGTCCTAATAATAGAGCTTCTGCTAGTTTGACAAAATTGTCATTAATCTTTTTTCGACCTTGGATTGCAATTTCTGGGGATTCACTGTAGATGCCTTTACAGATACGTAGATTTAATTTTGATGAATCTAATTCTTTTAAATCATCAAGGCTT
Source organism: Fidelibacterota bacterium (assembly GCA_002701875.1). Taxonomy (GTDB): domain Bacteria; phylum Fidelibacterota; class Marinisomatia; order Marinisomatales; family TCS55. Next base: position 834 of record NZWI01000059.1, on the reverse strand, counting down.
CGATGGAGGTAGGCTTGAATTACAGTTCCAACGTCTTCATGGATTTCTAATCCCTTATTAAAAAATTTAAATGTTTTTGTTGTATATGTTGAATTCTCCATATCAATAGTGATACCAATGTTATAGTTTTTAGCTACTGTTACTAATTCAGTAAAATTTTTCTTGGTTAATTGCTGATCCAATGATAAACCCAAATGTGTTAATTTTATTGAAATGGTGCTGTCTAGATTTTTACTGGAAATATTCTTAATAAGATCAATATATTGATCTAAAATCTTATTTGCTTCACTTGGTGTATGTATGTGTTCACCTAAGATATCCAAAGTTGTTGAGAATCCATTACGATTGATTGATCTAACAATCTCCGTTACTGATTCAATACTTTCACCTGCGACATATGGTTTAGCAAAAGGTCTGGCAAACCATTTGGGTACATAAGGCATTAATACTGCTATAGATGAATTAATCCATGACATGAATTATAGAATTTATGATTTGTTAGTTAGTAGCGCCAATTGGATTTCAACCAATAATTGATTCCTTTATTCTGATAAGGCTAAAATAGTTAAAAATTCATGAAGTTTACCTTGACGAATCTTTAGTGGATAATCTAAATTTGTCCTCTGTACAGGAATAAAAAATCATATGTATCGTGACTTCGGAACTATATTTATTTTTATTTTCATGGGAATTGTCTTGGTTTATTTACCATTACTTATCCAAAAACTCGTAGCACCCAACAACCCAAACCCTGATAAATTAGCAACATATGAATGTGGTGAAGAATCTGAAGGATCAGCTTGGGTTCAATTCAATATTCGTTTCTATGTAGTT
>NZWI01000058.1 GCA_002701875.1 Fidelibacterota bacterium | reverse complement strand
AGATGGAGTTTGGAGTCCATCAAAATCTAATTCATTATTTATTAAAATCGATCGTTTTTTCCAGATGTAAAAAACTTTGGAGTGCTGATAGAACAAAAAAATGGTGTTGTTAAAATAGAATCTTTATTATTGCTTAATTCGATAGATCGATAAGCTCAATCCCAAGATTTGAGGCATGGTCTCGAATTCGTTCATCGCGATAAAACTCTCCAAAATAAATTTTATTAATTCCTGAATTTGCAATCATTTTAAAACAATCATAGCAAGGGGAAGCTGTAACAAAAATTTCGCTATTCTCAATACAAATTCCATGTCGCGCTGCTTGAACGATTGCATTAGCCTCAGCATGAATAGTTCGAACGCAATGAGTATTTTCCATTTCGTGCCCTACTTCATCGCAGTGGTCCAATCCTTTGATCGATCCATTATAACCTGTAGATAAAATAGTTTTATTGCGAGCAATTACAGCTCCGACGTGTTTTCTATCGCAAGTAGATCGTGTTGCGACCTCTTTTGCAATATTCATAAAATATTTTTCCCAACTGACTCTTTCTTGCGACAAAACTATTCTTTTCCTTTAGTAAAAATTTTTACAGCAGATCTTAATTCGCCGAAATAAATTCTTTGAACATGTTGAGATAGTTCTGCAGTTAATATAAGATAAGCCCAAGTTGGAATTGGGACTTCAGAACACCCTTTTATTAAAACCCGTTTATCACTGTATTGAGACCAATCAATATCAGCAACCTTTTGGCGAAAGACTTTCTCTCTCAATATGCCATCATCTAAAAAATCATTCAGAAAAATAGTATCCATTTAACCTTTGATCTTATCTGTAGACATGTATGTATCTTTATTATCACCCATAAAGTAGTGATAGTCTAGAATTCCGTAACCTTCATTATTACGAGTAGGGCAATCAGGAGCGCAGGGTTCACCATTGCTCCGATGACGAACTAGATCCAATAATTTTTCATCTGTTTCAGTTGCTCCAGCAACTAATTCTTCATCTGTTTCTACATACCATCTCATGGTTACGAGATATTTATATTTTTTTGATTCACTTCCATTATCACTCATTCTCAGACTCCTTTATAGACTTTAAGTTCTATACGAAAAGTAAGCAAAAATCAATTGAAAATACCGACTGTTTTTTTAATGCTTTCCGCTAGAGATTCAATATCTTCTTTGGTATTATAAAGATAAAAGCTTGCTCGCGCTGTTGCTGATATTCCTAACTTATTCATAATTGGTTGAGCACAATGGTGTCCAGCGCGTATACAGATTCCATCTGTATCTAAGAATTTTGCAAGGTCATGAGGATGAATATTTTTCACGTTAAAAGGAATGACTGCGCCACGTTTTTTAGCCTTACCATACAAAGTAATATCCTCATTTTGAGATAGAATTTCTAATCCATAGTGAAGTAATTCTTGCTCATGTTGATGAATCATGTCTATGCCAATCTTTTCTATATAATCAATTGAAGATCCCAGCCCAATCACTTGGGCAATATTTGGAGTTCCAGCTTCAAATTTCCATGGAACTTCATTCCATGTAGATTCATTCATATTTACAGTATTGATCATTTCACCACCACCCATAAATGGATCCATTTCTTCTAAAATATTTTTTCTGGCAACTAATACTCCAACGCCAGTTGGACCTAACATTTTGTGTCCAGAGAATGCATAAAAGTCACAGTCTAGTTCTTTAATGTCTACTTTCATATGTGGAACGGCTTGTGCGCCATCAATAACTGTAACGGCACCAATCTTTTTGGCTTCATCAATAATATCATTTATTGGATTTATCGTTCCAAAAACATTTGACTGATGACTTACGCTGACCAATTTTGTTTTGGAAGAAATATTTTTCTTTAATTCTTCTAATTCAAGTGTGCCATCTTTTTTTATTGGTATGTAGTTTAGTGAAGCATTTGATCGTGAGCTTAATAATTGCCAAGGTACGATATTGCTATGATGCTCCATTTCTGTTATCAGGATTTGATCATCTTTAGCGAGTTTTTTTGTCCCCCATGCATAAGCAATTAAATTTATTGACTCTGTTGTGCTGCGCGTAAAAATGACAACATGTGAATCTGGAACATTAATGAATCGTTTTACTTTCTCACGTACACTTTCATATCGATCAGTTGCTTTCTCTCCAATTTCATAAAGAGCACGATGAATATTTGCTGCATATGAGTTATAATAGGATGAGATGGATTCAATAACTGATTCTGGCTTTTGACTAGTTGAGGCAGAATCAAGATAAATGAAATCCCCATCTTTTTTTCTAAAGATTGGAAAATCATTCCTAACTTGATTTACATCAAGCACTAAAGCATGCCAAGTTGGAGTCGTGCTGCTTCATTAATCATTTCACGATCCCAAGGTGGATCCCAAACCAATTCTACAGTAACTATATGTGAGCCAGGCACACCTTCAATCTTTTGTTTAACTTCCGTTGCGATCATGTCGCCCATACCGCAACCTGGCGCAGTAAGTGTCATCTTTATTTCTACATTTGACCCACCATTTTTATCCTCACTGATTTTACAAGAATAAATAAGACCCAAGTCAACTACATTAACAGGGATTTCTGGATCGTAACATGTTTTCATTGCTTCCCATACAGCCTTTTCATTTATTTGCCCGTCTTCATTTGTTTCTTCTAACCAAGGTTGTACTTCAGAAACTTTACCTATTGCATCTGCGTCACTACCTTCGATACGAGCTAAATTCCCTCTAATCATAACAGTATAACTTCCACCTAAGGCTTGAGTGATATGACCTTCTTCACCTTTCTTTAGTGTAATTTTATTACCGAAGGGTATAAGGGTCGCTTCGCAGTCACGCTCTAAAATAACTTGTTCATCAATATCTGAATACATTATTAATCCAATAACTCTGTTTGAATTTTATTTATGGCATTGCTAAAACCATTTGTTCGCTGACTACTGATGGAATGTCCTAGACCAACTGACTCAAGAAATTGGCTACCATCAATGTCTAATATTTCTTCTTTTGTGTGATCATTAAACGATCGTTCTATTAAAGACAGAAGACCTCTAACTATCATTGCATCTGAATCCATTTGAAAAAAATATTTTTCACCGTTGTTATTGCAAGTGACCCAAGCTTGAGATGTACAGCCATGAATACGATTTTCTTCAATTTTTTCTTTTTCAGATAGGCCATCAAGGTCTTTTGCAAGATCCACCAAAAAAATATATTTATCTCTGGAATCACTAAATATGGCAAATTCATCCCGTATTGTATTAAGTGTATCAATTATGCTAGGCATCGATTAGAACGCTTTCTAGCCAATTTGTGACTTTATTATTAATATAAGTTTTTACGTCCTCATTATTTATTTGTTCAATAATTTCCTTGGCAAATCCATTGATAATTAACTCTATGGCTTTGGCTTTACTTATTCCTCTTGATTGAAGATAAAACAGTGCTTCGGTATCAATTTGACCAGTCGTCGATCCGTGTGAACATTTTACATCTTCTGAATAGATTTCTAATTGAGGATTGGTATTCATGGTTGCTTTAGGGCTTAACAATAAGTTCTTATTTGTTTGATCAGCTTCCGTATGTTTTGTGCCTTCTTGAACAACCACTTTACCATTAAAAACACCAGATGATTTATCAGATAATATATATTTAAATAACTGTTGGCTTTGGCAGGTATTATGAGAATGATCAATAATTATATTTTGATCATGATGTTGATCTTCCCTAATTGTAGATAGTCCATTCAAACTCGCATTCCCACCCTTGTCATTGAAATTCAAATTAATATTGTGGCGAAAGAGTTTGCTGCCAGAGGAAATTGATACACTATGTAGCTGCGCGTCAGTTCCAAGTGAATAATTAGATGTGGCGATATGACTTGCTAGCGGATCTTCCGCTTCAATGCGAAAGTGATTTAATACTGAATTATTTTTTATAGTAACATTAGATACAGGATTAGTGAAATAAGGCATGTCTGTTGATCCAATATAATGTTCAATAATTGTTGCTTGTGAATTATGCCCAATTTGAAAAACAAACCTAGGGTGATTCATGAGAGGATCTGAGATATCCATCATCGCATAGATAACTTGAATTGGTTTTTCCAAAATCACATTCGAATCAATAGTGACTGATACACCCGAATTCATCATAGACGTATTCAATGCACTAAATGGATTCAAGTTTTTATGATCTAGATATAATTCTTTATTTGCTTTAAAATTTTCAAGGTTAGTAGTTACAGATATTGATTCAGGTATATCACTCAAATCGGGTTGATAATGGCCATTGATCATAAAAAGAAGGTATGTGTTTGAAACTTGTTCTGTTATATCATCCGGTAATTGAGGTAAATCTTCGGCGCCTGATAATCGATAATCTATTTCTTTTAATGATGAAAAATCTGTGAATTGCCAGTCTTCTAACTGTTTTGTAGGGATACCTAGATTTTTAAATTGATCAAATGCTGTTGATCTTAATTTGCGTAGTTCCTGATCTTCATCAGGCCAATAAGCTAATAGATCATCAAATTGTTTTTGAAATTGTTTCATGATTCTAGCCAAGAATAACCTTTTTCCTCTAATTGATTGGCGAGTTCAATATCACCCGATTTCACAATTTTACCATCTATTAATACATGAATATAGTCCGGATGCATATACTGAAGTAGCCGTTGATAATGAGTTATGGCCAAAAATGATCTATTTTTATTTCTAAAATTATTTACACCCTCAGCAATGGTCTTTAATGCATCAATATCCAGGCCGGAGTCAGTTTCGTCAAGTATAGATAATTCAGGTTCAAGGGTAAGCATTTGTAAAATCTCATTTCTTTTTTTCTCTCCACCTGAGAATCCATCATTTACTGCCCTGCTTAAATATGATTCATCTAAATTTACTAATTTAACTTTTTCGCGCATCAACCTCATGAAGTCAGCAGCATTAACTTCACTCTTGCCATGATGTTTTAACTTTGCATTGAGTGCTGCTCTTAAAAAATAAGCATTATTTACTCCTGGAATTGCAACAGGGTATTGAAATGACATGAAGATCCCAGCCAAGGCACGATCCTCCGTTGCCATATCAAGTAGATTAATCCCATTATAAGTTATAGAACCTTCAGTGACTATAAAATTATCTCGACCTGTGATGATATTAGCAAGGGTACTTTTACCAGAACCATTTCGTCCCATTATGGCATGTAGCTCACCAGGCTTCACGGATAAATCAATTCCTTTCAGAATTTCTTTTTCATCAACGCTAGCATGTATATTTTTGATTATTAACATTCGAAGTGTGTATTGATAATTAATAAAATTAAAAAATTAATTTTATCCCACTGCGCCCTCTAGACTTACTTCCATTAATTTTTGTGCTTCCACAGCAAATTCCATTGGAAGTTCATTAAAGACATCTTTGCAGAACCCATTTACAATCAATGATACAGCATCTTCAGTAGATATTCCGCGCTGGTTACAGTAAAATAATTGGTCTTCACCAATTTTTGATGTTGATGCTTCATGCTCCATTTGAGCGGATGGATTTCTAACATCAATATAAGGGAATGTATGGGCGCCACATTTATCACCAATCAAAATAGAATCACACTGAGAATAGTTTCGAGCATTCTCGGCATTTTTCATTATTTTAACTCCACCACGGTATGTATTTTGACCCTTACCAGCTGAAATACCCTTTGATATAATTGTACTTTTTGTATTTTTGCCAAGATGAATCATCTTTGTTCCTGTATCAGCTTGTTGAAAATTATTTGATAAAGCCACTGAATAAAATTCACCTACTGAATTATTTCCTTTTAATATGCAACTTGGATATTTCCATGTAAGTGCAGATCCAGTCTCNACCTGTGTCCAAGAAATTTTAGAATTTTCCTCTAAACACGTTCCNCGTTTTGTAACAAAATTATAAATACCACCTTTNCCAGTTTTAGGGTCTCCGGGATACCAGTTTTGGACAGTGGAATATTTTATTTGCGCATTTTTGTGTGCAACTAATTCAACAACTGCAGCGTGAAGTTGATTTTCGTCCCTCATTGGCGCAGTGCAACCTTCTAAATAACTTACATGACTTCCTTCTTCAGCAACAATAAGGGTCCGTTCAAATTGGCCTGTTTTTGCCGCATTAATTCTGAAATAAGTAGATAGCTCCATTGGACATCTGACATTTTTTGGTATATAAACGAAACTACCATCACTAAATACTGCTGAATTAAGCGCAGCAAAATAATTATCTGTTGTTGGAACAACACTGCCTAGATACTTTTTTATTATATCTGGATGATTGTGCACTGCTTCAGAAAAAGAACAAAAAATAACGCCATGTTTTTTAAGCTCTTCCTTGAAAGTAGTTGTTACTGAAACACTATCAAACACTGCATCTACAGCAACATTCGCTAGCAACTTTTGTTCTTCCAATGGGATTCCCAGTTTATTATAGGTATCTAATAATTCTGGGTCGACCTCATCTAAACTTTTAAGCTTCTCTTTTTGTTTTGGGGCTGCGTAATATGAAATAGCTTGAAAATCAATGTTTGTATAATTCAATTTAGACCAATCAGGCTCATCCATTTTTAACCATTGTTTATAAGCCTTTAATCTCCAATTTAGTAGCCAATCAGGTTCATTTTTTTTTGATGAAATAATTCGGATTACATCTTCACTCAATCCAGGTGGAATTGTTTCTTGCTCTATATCGGTTGTAAAGCCGTATTTATATTCTTGGCTAATCGCCAAATCAATAATATTCTGATCTTTTTTCATGGACTCTAAACTGAGAAAGAAGTCCCGCAACCGCAGGTACGTTCAGCATTTGGGTTTACAATTTGAAACCCACCATTAAGGATATCATTTGAGAAATCAATTTCAATTCCTTTAAGATAAAGGTAGCTTTTTAAATCACAAAATATTTGCATTCCTTGACTGTTAAATACTTTATCAAATTCTTTTTGTTCTTTTTCAAATGACATATTATAGTTCATGCCAGAGCAACCACCAGTAGTTACGTCCATTCGCAGACCAAAACCTTTTTTATCTTCAGCTTCCATGACAGCAGAAAGTCGCTCCGCTGCTTTTTTTGTCATTTTTATACCAGCATCAAATATTTCTTTTGTGTTGCTTTGTTTTTCCATTATTCCCATTCCTTTTCTATTTTGGGCTCCGTTCGCTCCTTTGGCTCAGATAAATTAAGACCGAGTTTTTCTTTAGCTTCATCAGTAATCATTTCTGGATTCCAAGGAGGGTCAAAAGTCACCTCTACAAATGCTTGTTTAACTTCATCAAGCATTTCAAGCTTAGTTTTTATATCATCTGACATTTGCCCACCCATAGTACAGCCAGGTGTAGTCAATGACATAACAATATTTACGTCAGATTTACTTTCATCATAAGCTTCCTGAATTTTGATATTGTAAATTAATCCTAAATTCCAAAGGTCGACTGGTAATTCAGGATCGTAACATTGCTTTAGTATATTAATTATTTGTTCTTCTTTAACCTGAGCCATTATTGTGTAACCTCTTGAAGTGTCATCTGAGAAAACATATCTCTCATATTATTATTAATTCGCTGAATAGGTACCCTGATATTGCAATTGGCAATCTGTACGCAGTCTGAATCAAAATAGCAATCCATCATACCCAATGGACCTTCAAGTTTTTCGAAAAAATCTTTTAATGAAATTTGGTCTAACTCAGCAACAATCTTATATCCTCCAGTGGGGCCTTGAACTGCTTCAAGAATATTATGATGAGCCATTTGCTGCAGAGTTTTTGCAAGTAACTCTCTAGGTACACCATATTGCTTAGCAACTTCATTAGCGCTTGTTAGTGTGTTATCACTCTTTGACTGCATATGGCGTAACGCAATTAATGCATATTCCACTTTTCTTGTAATATTAAGCATGATATTTCCTTAAAGGAAAATTACGTATTCTATGAGTTTGCATCCAAGAATTAAATAGGACTAATTTTATCGTATATAAATAAAATTTCCCCTTAATAATAATATATTTGGATGATTAATTGATTATAATTCTATTCTCTTTTAATGTGGTAAGAAAACCGATTTGTTTTGCATTGAGTCCTGTCTCTTCAGCGCACTTCTTTGCATATTCATCAGCTTCTTCTTCAGGCATGGCAACTAATAATCCTCCAGATGTTTGGGCATCTGCAATCATTAGTTTTTCTTCCATATGCATTGTTTTGTTAAATGATGTGAACTGAGTAGCATAATCCAAGTTACGTTTAGTCCCACTCGATATATTGCCGCTTTTAGCTAAAGATTGCACATCATTCAATAATGGAATGCTATTATAGTTAATTTCTGCTGTTAACTGACTTGCTTGGCACATTTCACTTAGATGACCTAATAATCCAAATCCAGTAATATCTGTGGCAGCATGAACTGAAAATTCATTCATTAGTTTTCCAGCAAATGCATTCAATGTGCTCATGCAAATAACCGCTTCATTAATCATTGCCTGTGTAGCATTATCATTTTTAATTGCTGTGGAAATAATGCCAGTGCCTAATGGTTTTGTAAGGACTAATACATCACCTTCTTTTGCTTCAGAATTTTTAATTAATCTTGTTTTTTTTACTTCACCACTAACGACTAAACCATATTTAGGTTCTTTATCATCAATTGAATGACCTCCAACTATGGGTATGCCCGCTTCCTGAGTTTTATCTGACCCTCCTTTAAGAATCTCTGATAAAATTTCTTTTGGTAATTCATTGATTGGGAATCCAACGATATTTAATGCGAATAAAGGTTTTGCACCCATGGCGTAAATATCAGATAAAGCATTAGCAGCAGCAATTTGTCCAAATTGATAAGGGTCATCAACAATGGGTGTGAAAAAATCTACACTCTGAACTAAAAGTTTATCATCACTGAAAGAAACTACAGCTGCATCGTCAGATTCATTAAACCCGACTATAACATTATCTTGGTATTTTGAATTAATATTGCTCAGTACCTGAGCAAGGTCTTCAGGACCAATTTTGCATGCTCATCCAGATCCATGAGAAAATTGAGTTAGTTTAATTTTATCAAATTTTGTCATATATAAATTTAAAGCTTTATAATGAGGTAAATAAGTGGTTCTGGGTATCTACAAAAAACACACACAATACGTTGGTTTCATTTTATTCAGATAAGTAAATTCTTATTCGCAAAACTATAAATAATAAAATATTTGATTTAAGGTATGTTAATTAATGAGTAAAACTACAAAACAAGTTGATGAAGTTGTGATTCGTTTTGCTGGAGATTCAGGAGATGGGATGCAGCTTACGGGAGGAAGATTTACTGAAACAACAGCTATTGTAGGCAATGATCTAAGCACATTGCCTGATTTTCCTGCAGAGATTAGAGCACCTGCTGGTTCCTTAGCAGGCGTAAGTGCTTTTCAAATTAAGTTTAGTTCAAGAGATATCCATACCCCCGGGGATGCACCTGATATATTGGTTGCTATGAATCCAGCTGCATTAAAAGCACATCAAAAAGAAATTTTACCAGGTGGAACAATCATTTGTAATACGAATGCTTTTACACCAAAGAATTTAAAATTAGCGGGCTATGAGACAAACCCTCTAGAAGATAAAACTCTGGATGATCACTATACGGTTTACTCAGTTGAGATGAGCAAAATGGTTGCGTTAGCCTGTGAAGATTTAGGGCTTACACCTAAACTTGTTGATAGAACCAAAAACTTTTTTGCACTCGGCCTTTTATTTTGGATCTATGATAGACCAACACAACCTACTAAAGATTGGCTAGCAATAAAATTTTCCAAGAAACCTGAACTTGTTGAAGCAAATGTAAGAGCTATGGATGCAGGATATAACTATGGTGAAACAACTGAAATTTTTACAACACGATATACAGTAGATAAAGCAAGTTTACCCCCAGGAACCTATCGAAATGTAGTGGGTAATTATGCTTTATCAATGGGATTAGCCGCGGCAGCTGAAAAGTCAAAATTAAATTTATTTTACGGAGGTTATCCTATAACTCCAGCTAGTGATATTCTCCATACATTATCTGCTTGGAAACATTTAGGAATTAAAACATTTCAAGCAGAAGATGAAATTGCAGGTATTACATCGGTACTTGGGGCTGCCTTTACTGGCAGTTTAGGTGTAACAGCTACATCTGGACCTGGAATCTCGTTAAAGGGAGAATCCATGGGTTTAGCTGTTATGGCTGAATTGCCTTTGGTTATCATCAATGTTCAACGTGGTGGACCAAGCACGGGACTTCCAACAAAAACTGAGCAATCTGATTTACTTCAGGCAATGTATGGTCGAAATGGCGAAGCGCCAATGCCTGTTTTAGCATCTTCTACTCCTGGAGACTGTTTTTACGCCGCTTACGAAGCTTGTAGAATTGCAATTAAATATATGACCCCAGTTATGCTATTAACTGATGGTTATTTAGCAAATGGTTCTGAGCCATGGCAAGTACCTAATATCGATGATCTTGAATCAATTGATGTAAAATTTGCGGATAAGTCTTCAGTGGTTGATGGGCAGTTTATGCCTTATTTAAGAGATAAGAAAACATTAGCACGTCCATGGGCCATACCAGGTATGAAAGATCTAGAACATCGAATAGGTGGTATAGAAAAAGAAGATGTTACTGGTAATGTGAATTACGAGCCTGATAACCATCATTACATGGTTAAAACACGTGCTAAAAAAGTTGAATCGATTGCTGATGAATTAGGTAAATCTGAAATTTTTGGTAATAAAAATGGTGATTTATTGATTCTAAGTTGGGGCGGAACTAGGGGGGCGTGTCGATCTGCAGTAGAAGCACTACGGGCAAAAAAGAAAAAGGTGAGCCATCTTCATATCCGATGGATTAATCCATTACCTAAAGATTTGGGTGAGATATTAATTAAATTTAAAAATGTTCTGATGCCTGAAATTAATTCTGGTCAGTTAAGTAAAATAATTAGAGCAGAATTTTTAGTAGATGTTAAAGGATTAAACTTAGTTCGAGGAAAACCAATAAGTTCTGCTGATATTCAACAAGCAGCAAACTCATTAATAGGATAAAAAAATGTCTGAAGCAAAAGTAAAAAAAACGTATACAAAACAAGATTTTACCTCTGATCAAGCGGTTAGATGGTGTCCTGGGTGTGGCGATTATGCCATTTTAGCTCAAACTCAGAAAGTCTTTCCTGATCTAGGTGTTGACAAAGAGGACCTTGTATTTATTTCAGGTATTGGTTGTTCCAGTCGTTTTCCTTATTACATGGATACATATGGATTCCATACTATCCATGGGCGCGCTCCTGCAATCGCATCTGGTGTAAAACTTGCAAATCCAGATTTATCCGTTTGGGTTGTAACTGGTGATGGCGATGGACTTTCAATTGGTGGAAATCACACAATTCACCTGTTGCGTCGAAATCTAGATATCAATGTGATGTTATTTAATAATAGAATTTATGGCCTTACCAAAGGTCAATACTCTCCAACTTCTGAAATTGGCAAAGTAACAAAATCAACACCAATGGGTTCTTTGGATCGCCCCTTTAATCCATTGACTCTTGCTCTTGGCGCTGGAGCTACCTTTGTATCCAGAACTATTGATAAAGAAACAAAGCATTTGCAGGAAATGATTACCAAATCACACGCCCATAAAGGAACATCCTTTATGGAGATTTATCAAAATTGTAATATTTTTAATGATGGTGCTTTTTCATCATTAACTGATAAAGAAACTAAATTAGATACGGTACTTTGGTTAGAAAACAAAAGTCCAATGATTTTTGGAGTTGAAAAAAATAAAGGTATAAGGCTTGATGGTAATACTCCTACAGTTGTTGAGATTGGAGATAAATTTAGTGTGGATGATATTCTTTTACACGATGAGTCAGATTATGTTATAGCATCATTACTTTCTAATATGACTTATAATGATGGCTTTCCTGATCCTATTGGAGTGCTCTATTCCATAGAAGACACTAGGTATGAAGATATGATGATGGATCAGATTAGAGAAGCCACGAAGAAAAAAGGTAAATCAACCATTCAGGATATAATCAACGCGGGAGATACCTGGGTAGTAAAATAGGTTAATCATATGGGATACCGTAAAGAAAAAGATAGCATGGGTGAGGTAGAAGTCCCCAATGGAAAATATTATGGTGCCCAAACTCAACGATCTATTAACAATTTTAAAATTGGTAGTGAGCGATTCCAACGTGAATTTATTCGTGCTTATGGGATTGTAAAAAAAGCTGCAGCTAAGGTTAATACTTCAGCAGGTAAGCTGGACAAAAATATAGCTAATGCCATTTCAAAAGCATCTGATGAAGTTATTAATGGTGATTTAGATAAACATTTTCCGCTTGTTATTTGGCAAACTGGTTCAGGAACTCAATCAAATATGAATTTCAATGAAGTTATATCAAATAGAGCAATTGAAATGATGGGTGGAGAAATTGGGACTAAAGATCCCGTCCATCCTAATGACCATGTAAACATGAGCCAGTCAACAAATGATACTTTCCCAACAGCAATTAATATTGCCGTAGTACAATTAGTTATAGATGAATTAATACCAGAGTTAGAAAAGTTAGAAGAAATTTTCGAAAAGAAATCAAAAGAATTTAACTCAATTATCAAATTAGGTAGAACTCACCTTCAGGATGCTACTCCCTTGAGTTTAGGGCAAGAATTTTCAGGGTATAGTTCCGCACTTCATCACGGAATTAAACGAATTAATAACTCACTTGAAAGTTGCTATGAGTTAGCCATAGGAGGTACTGCTGTTGGCACAGGTATTAATTCATTTGAAGGTTATGCAGAAGCTGTAGCAAAAGAAATATCATCTATTACTAAACTTCCCTTTAAAACTGCAGAAAATAAATTTGAGGCTTTAGGAGGCCAAGATTGTATAGTTGAGTTATCCGGTGCCTTGAAAACAGTTGCTGGGTCTCTATTTAAAATTTCCAATGATATACGTTGGCTTGCTAGTGGCCCACGTTCAGGTATTGGTGAAATAGTAATCCCTTCAAATGAGCCAGGGTCTTCAATAATGCCTGGTAAAGTAAACCCGACCCAGTGCGAAGCTATGACAATGGTATGTAGTCAAGTTATGGGAAATGATACCACGATTACTGTAGCTGGTGCAAGTGGGAATTTTGAACTGAATGTATATCGACCAGTTTTAGCATATAATATTATTCAGTCAATTCGTATTCTTTCTGATGCTACTAGCTCATTTCGAAAGAATTGCGTGGAAGGTATTAAACCTAATAAAGAACGAATAAATACCAATTTGTATAATTCTCTTATGTTAGTAACTGCTTTAAATTCACATATTGGATATGATAAAGCAGCTGAAGTGGCAAAGAAAGCATATGAAGATAACACTTCACTTCGAGATACTATAATTGCCTTGGATTATATGAGTGGAGAAGACTTTGATAAGTTGGTTCAGCCAGAGAAAATGATTCATCCCTCAAAAGAATAGTTGTAATTAAAGTATCTTGTTATTCAGAAGTTAATTAGAAAGAATTCCTACCTATGATTAGTTGGGTAGTAACTTAAATTTGATGATGGCTGTAAACCTTTCCATTCCGACTTTAACCAAATATTTAAAAAGCGCATTAATAACTGTATTAATCGGATTGGGAATAATAATTGGTTACATTATTTATTTAGCCCAAGATCTCCCCTCTTTAGATCAACTAGAAAATTATGATCCAGATCTAGTAACAAGGATTTATTCTGCAGATGGAGAGATTTTAGATGAATTATTTTTAGAAAAAAGAATCTTTATTAGTTTGGATCAAATTCCTAATAATATGAAAAATGCAGTGATTAGTTCGGAAGATCGTCGATTTTATAATCATTGGGGTATTGATTCTAGGAGTATCATCCGAGCAATTGTAGTAAATATTATAAGTTTAGGTTATGAACAGGGATTTAGTTCTCTAACTCAACAAGTGGCTCGCACTCTTTATGATACAATAGGATTTAGAAAAACGATTATTAGAAAAATTAAGGAAATAATTACAGCTATTCAAATTGAACGAACTTATACAAAGGATGAAATACTTGAAATGTATTTAAATAATGTTCACTTTGGTCACGGGACATATGGTGTGCAGGCTGCAGCAAAACGTTACTTTGGAAAAGATGCAGTTTTATTGACATTAGGCGAATCTGCGATGCTTGTGGGAATCCTACCTGCACCAGCAACTTATTCTCCAATAAATCATTCTGAAAGAGCTCATTTTAAACGGAATGTTGTCCTTAGAGTAATGCGAGATGAAAAATTTATAACTAAAGATATGTATTCTGAAGCTCGAGTTATTGAGTCTGAGAACATTTCTGAATCTATAGCTAAAGGTAGAGCTCCTTACTTTACTGAATATATTCGACGAACTATGGAGAAAGAAGATGATCGTCTTGGCGTTAACATTTACAGAGATGGATTAAAGATTTATACCACGCTTGATACCAGAGTTCAATCTGTAGCAGAAGAAGCCTTGATGAATGCTATTAAGACTAATCAGGAAAAATTAAATCAGCGCATTTTTAATGATCCTGAGGAGTTTTCACGATTAGCCTACCTTAATATTTTTCCCGAAGATTCAGTAAGAATGATGATGGAAGGCGACACATTACTCTATGAAGATCTTCGAAATAAACTTTTAGTTCAAGGAGCTTTTGTAGCTTTGGATCCTTCAAGTGGATCTATTTTAGCGATGGTTGGTGGGCGTCCTGATTATCATGATCAGTATAATAGAGCTGTTCAAGCAAAGCGCCAACCTGGTTCAGTTTTTAAACCTTTCGTATATACGACTGCTATAGATAATGGATATTCAGTTACAAAACAATTATTAAACCAACCCTTGGTTCTTCGTGTACTAAATGCAAATGGAGAGTGGGAAAAGTGGATGCCAAGAAATTATGATGGAACGACAAGTGGACTAACAACACTCAGAGAGGGAATTCGCAAATCAATTAATTTAGTTGCGGTAAGAGTAGTAAAAGAACTTGTGCCAGCATCTGAAGTAAAATCAATGGCTAAACGAATGGGTATCACAACAGATATTCGTGCAGTAGATGCAATTGCCCTTGGTACTTCAGAAGTTTATTTATTAGATATAGTAAATGCTTACTCTGCCTTTGCAAATAAAGGAGTTCTTAATAAAGCTTTTGGGATAACTAAAGTAGAAGATCGATATGGAAATATTATTAAAGAATATGATCCTATTAGAGAAGAAGTTCTCAGAGAAGAATCAGCCTATGTAATGACATCAATGTTACAAACAGTGATGGATGCAGGCACAGGGGGAAGTGCCCGTTGGAGACATAACTTTTATCATCCTGCTGGAGGTAAAACAGGTACGACTCAAAATTGGACTGATGCTTGGTTTGTTGGGTTTTCAAAACAATTGGCTGCTGGAGTATGGATTGGAGTGGATGATCCTATTGTAAGTTTAGGTACAAGTCAAGATGGTTCTCGCGCTGCTCTTCCAGCATGGGCAAATTTTATGGCAGTAGCGCACGATACATTGAGACTTAAGCGAATGAATTTTGTTCGACCTAGTGGAGTGATCAATTTTGAAATTTGTTCAATTACAAAAGATATGCCAACAAATCTATGCACAGTTGAGTCTGAAATATTTATCCAGGGCACGGAGCCATCACAAGTCTGTAAGGTACACCGTAGGAATTAATTATTTAGAAAAATAAACTGTGATTGACTTGACTCGGTCCAATTTTAATTGAGTCGTTTAATAATTTTGTGGCTGATAATAATTTCTGTTTATTAGAATTAAAACATTTAAAGATTGGATCACCCATCTTTACTTCATCACCAATTTTATAAATGAAATCAATACCAGCAGATGGGTCAAGTATATCAGGTTTAGCTCTTCGACCACATCCTAATTCAACTGTAGCCCAACCTATATTTAAACTATCCATCTCTTCAATAAAACCACTTTCATGAGCAAAGATTATTTGTTCATATTTTGGTGAATGAATTTTATTTACTTTATTTATGGACCCTTTTTGTTGGCGAACCATATCTTCAAATTTATTATATGCTTTGCCAGAAGCGATTAGATCTTTCTGAATAGAAACAGCTGCAGTTGAGTCATTAGATATTCCAGCCTGTACAAGTAATTTACTGCCAAGCTCAAATACAACATGCATTAGATCTGAAGCCCC
The DNA here is from genome assembly GCA_002701875.1 of Fidelibacterota bacterium. Taxonomy (GTDB): domain Bacteria; phylum Fidelibacterota; class Marinisomatia; order Marinisomatales; family TCS55. Next base: position 2,584 of record NZWI01000058.1, on the reverse strand, counting down.
TTTCCCTTTAAGTGCTTCTATCGATTCCTTAACCTCACACCACATGCCTGCTGTTTTTCCTAAAGGTTGATCCATGCTAGAATAAACGACATCTGTTTTAACATCAAAGGTTTTACCAATATTTTGTAAGGCGCTACCAAGTTTAATCCCCTGATCTATAGTTTTCATAAATGCCCCATTTCCAATCTTAATATCTAGAACTAATCCATCTATTCCTTCCGCGATCTTTTTACTCATAATTGAACCGCAAATAAGCGGCACTGAATTAATTGTATCTGTTACATCTCTTAATGCATACATTTTTTTATCTGCCGGGCATATAGAATCTGTTTGAGACATAATACAAATTCCTATCTCTTCAACATTATTCTTAAAATCTTTTGTAGAAAGATTAGTCTGAAAACCAGGTATTGATTCTAATTTATCAATAGTACCACCAGTATGTGCTAGGCTTCTGCCTGCTAACATAGGTATTGTGAGGCCTCCCGCAGCTAATAGTGGTCCTAGAATAAGTGAAACTTTATCTCCAACACCTCCAGTAGAGTGCTTGTCCGCAATATAATTATCACTTGCAGGAAATTCAATTCTCTCGCCAGAGTTTAGCATCGCATTTGTTAATGCTATTGTCTCTTTTGTTGTCATACCATGCGTTTGAACTGCTTTCAAGAATACTGTCATTGATTTATCATTTATTTTATTATTTACAAATGCATTTATTAATGACTCTATATCTGATTGGGAAATATCTTTCCCGTTTATTTTTGAATCAATTAGGTTTTTTAGATTCATCTTTTTTCTTTTTAAAGCGTTTTAAAAAGTTAAAATTAAAACGCAAAGGAGGTTGCTCTCTAACAGTATGTAACATTAAATAGGTTGCAATAACTAAAAGAATTGCATTAGGTGACCATACACCTACCATGGGTGTGAGAATACCTCGATCGGCAAGATCTTCTCCACCAATCATTAGTATATAATATATGAGAAAAAATCCAAACGATAGGCCTGTAGCTATAGTGAAACCTCCCTTCCTAAATAGAACTCCCAGTGAAGCACCAGTCATGATGAATAGAATGCTCGCAACAGGTAGAGAAAATTTCTTATGTAATTCTACATTATATTTGTTACTAGATTTGTTGTAACTCCTCAATAAATTATATTCATTTCTCAATTGTCTTTTTACTATATCTACATCTTTTTCTTTTCTATAAATATCATCTGCAGTGTTTATCGGATCTGAACTAAATCGTTCTATCTCTTTCTTAATTATTAATTGAGAAGCTTCTAATGATGGCGGGACAAGGCTATCCATCCCTGTTCTCAAAAAAGCGCGCCCTATTCTGCCATTAACAATATTTTTTCGATCATTAATATTTGATCTTTTTGCCAATATCATAGGTATTGTCATTTCGCGATCTGATCGACTAGTTGTATCTCTTCGGTTTAAGAAAAGGTCATCAGCAGGTATAGTGATTTTGTGTTTTTCGAACTCAATTCGACGATAATTCCCATAATCATTAAGATCAAGCTCATGAATTTCACCATCATAGAGATCTAAAATAATAGCATCATCTATAGTTGAAAGTTTACCTGTTTTAGAATGAATGCTAGTTTGAGATTTGTTTATTCCTTTACTAAAAATCCGGACATCTTTTAGAGTTTCATTTTCTTTATCACGTATAATCATACTATAATCTGGCAGGTCATCCATAAAGTAGCCCGGTTCAATATTTAGGCCTGGACGTTTCCGATAGATATCACCTGATAACATACGTGCTTTGAAATTCATTTCAGGCATGATGAAGGCGTTAAATAATATTAATGTTATAGAGACAAGGAGTCCCATTGTTAAAGCTGGAAGGATTATTGTTGTGAAACTAATGCCTGATGATCTCATAGCAGTAATCTCATTATCCTCAGAAAATTGACCAAAGGCCATAAGTGCTGCTACTAGTACAGCCATAGGGACAGCCAAGGCGCTTATCCATCCTAGATTTAGAAATAAATATTCAAATATTGTTCCAAGATCAAGCCCTTTACCTATAAAGCGATCTATTGCTCGTAGAAGGAATTGAGTAAATAATACAAAAACAATAATTAGTAAAGAAAAAATAAACGGCATAAATAGTTGTTTAAGTATATATCTAGTAAGTAGGCGCATATGAAAAATTACAATAGTTCCATTTTATTATTACCATCTTGAATAGAAAATGCTATATAAGTGTTCCTGGAAATTTATTTTCATATAATCAATCTAAATCCACTAATTTGCGTGGCTTCAAATGATATATTTATTTGAAGTAGTATGGTGGGTGTAGCTCAACTGGTTAGAGCACCGGATTGTGGTTCCGGAGGCTGTGGGTTCAAGTCCCATCACTCACCCACAGTGAGTCAATAAAAAATAAATTTCGGGGTGTGGCGCAGTCCGGTTAGCGCACCTGCTTTGGGAGCAGGGGGTCGGAGGTTCGAATCCTCTCACCCCGACTATTCTATTTCGTCTAATAGAAGCAGATTCCCCATCGAAAGGCGGGGATTTCTGTTTTAGGTCTATTTTAGTCAATCACAGTCAATCATATCCATTTTTGGG
>NZWI01000057.1 GCA_002701875.1 Fidelibacterota bacterium | reverse complement strand
CTGTAGCAAAGAAGCCTGTAGCAAAGAAGCCTGTAGCAAAGAAGCCTGTAGCAAAGAAAACTAAATAATGGCTGGTTTTATCAATGATAAATTCCGTTTCGGGTTTGCTATCTTGTTGATAGTTGGGGCTATTGCAACTTTTGTTTATGGATTAATTGAAAAAAATTCTGGAAATGATTTTAATCAAATTTGGACGTTGGCAATTGTAATGTTAGGCGGTGCCATGGTTCATCTGCAAAAAATTGGAAATACCAATCGTAAGTAATATAACTGATATTTTTCATGTTTACTTTTGTAAATGAATATCTAAAAACCTATGATCAGTTTGAATTATTTGGACTATCTCATTGGGCGGCAATATTTCTTTTTTTATTATTGGTCTTCTTGTTGCCCTGGTACGCTAAAAACCACTTAAATACAGATAAACAAAATAAAGTTGGCATCGCCTTAGGATTAATTGTCTTTATCAATTATCCAATTTGGGTTTTACTAGAAATTTTAGCAGGATCATTTGATATTTCCTCGCACCTTCCACTTCATCTTTGCAGGTTTGCAAATTTGTTAATTCCTTTTGTTATGATTAAGCGTAATTACTTTGTTTTCGAAATTTTATACTTTTGGGGATTATCAGGAATGCTACAGGGTATGATAACTCCTGATATTGTCGAAGATTTCCCTCATTTTCATTATTTCCGTTATTTTGCGGGTCACCATCTATTAGTTGTGTCGATTATATATGCTGTTGTCGTTTATAAATTAAAGCCAACATTAAATAGTTTAAAAAAAGCATTTATTGCACTAAATGTGTTTCTTGTAATGGCATTATTTGCAAATCTTATTTTAGATGCAAATTATTTTTGGATTATGGCAAAACCACCAACGGGTTCTTTATTAGACTATATGGGCCCTTGGCCCTGGTATATATTAACTGGTGAATTTGTTGCCCTTTTCCATTTTATTTTGGCATATCTATTATTTTTATTGCTTGATAAAATAAATGTCAGATCTTAGATCAATTAATCCTTCGAATGGTGATATTGTTGGAGTATATCCACAACTTAGTGAGCAAGAATTAAATCAACTAATAGCAGAGGTTAACAGTGAATTTGATTTATGGAGAAGAATACCTATCAAAGATCGTTGTAAATATTTTAAATATTTGGCTGAGGCAATTCAAATACGAAAGGATGAATTTGCTCGTCTTATGGCACTTGAGATGGGCAAGCCTTTATTCCAAGGTATAGGAGAATTAGACAAATGTGCATGGGTTTGTGATTATTACGCGGATAATGGAGAAAAATTCTTAGCAGACCAAACTATCAAAACTGATGCTTCAGATAGTTATGTTTCTTTTCAACCTTTGGGTGTAATCCTTGCCGTTATGCCTTGGAATTTTCCTTTTTGGCAAGTATTTAGATTCGCAGCTCCCTCGATGATTGCTGGCAATGTAGCTGTACTAAAACATGCATCTAATGTTCAGGGATGTGCTGATGCTATTGAAGGGCTTTTTATTGAAGTGGGTATCCCTAATAATACTTTTAGAAATTTAACAATTGACTCTTCAAAAGTTGACTATGTAATAGAGAATCCATTTGTAAAAGCAGTTTCTCTTACAGGAAGTACATCTGCTGGCAAATCTGTTGCCCAAAAAGCTGGGTCTGTATTAAAGAAAACTGTATTAGAGTTAGGCGGTAGCGATCCTTATGTGGTGTTAAAAGATGCTGATTTAGATATAGCAGTAGATTCATGTGTCTCAGGACGGCTTTTAAATTCTGGGCAGAGTTGTATTGCAGCAAAAAGATTTATTGTTGATATAAATATTCAGTCAGAATTTGAAAAAAAAATTATTAATAAGATGAACAAGCAAAAAGTTGGAGATCCGTTTTTAGATAAATCAACAGTTGGACCAATGGTTAATAAGGCTGCGAAAGATGAATTATCTACTCAAGTTTTGAAAAGTATTGATCAGGGAGCGAAATTAATTTATGAAAGTGATATTCCTAAAAGTAAAACTGGTTGCTATCACCCAATTATGGTTTTATCAAATGTGAAACCAGGAATGCCTGCGTTTGATGAAGAGCTTTTTGGCCCAGTTGCATGTATTATTACAGCCCAAGATGAATCTGAAGCCATTTCTCTAGCTAATCAAACAGTTTATGGCTTGGGTGCAGCAGTATTTACATCTGATATTGAGAAAGGTAAAGAAATTGCAAATATTGAATTGGAAGCGGGTGCAGGTTTTGTGAATGATTTTGTTAGGTCTGATCCAAGACTTCCCTTTGGAGGTGTAAAAGAATCTGGCTATGGCAATGAACTCTCATCTTATGGTATATTAGAATTCGTAAATATTAAAACAGTTTACGTTCGATGAAGAAAACACTTATAAATATTATACTATCGGGCTTACTTTTTTGCCAGGTTATTGAAAAGCAAAATAAGTTGCTATGGGACGGCACAGATTGGAAACATGTTTCAATTCGTACAAATGGTAACCCCGAATCTACATATAGGGTCAAATCAGCTTATATCAATGGTGCTCTTGATGGAAGATTATATTATTATTTGAAATCTTGGGGAGAACAACAAGCTTTTGCAGATAGTATTTATGGAGACCGAGTTGATTATATGTCNCCTCGAGAAACTATCCGTCAATTAGATAGATTTTACANTGATCATTTAATGAATTATGTTCCAGTTNTTTCAGCNATCATTATTGTGCATATGCAGGCAGAGCAAGNTCCAAAAAAAATAATAGATCAGTATGTTGANCAAACAAANCTTTGGATAAATCAATTAACTCTTGATATGCAAANTAGNGGAATGCATGAGTTAATAAAAGATAAACAGCAACGATCTTCTGATCGCAATAGAAATAATTAGATTTATATTAATATTATTTATTACTCTTCAATCTATCTGATTAATGATGAATGAAAAAGTGATTTTAAAAATACCCAAAATTCCTAGGGTACATTGGATTCTATTTTTACTTACTATTTTTACGACTCTTTTATCTGGCGCAATTATGGAGGGAGCTAGGGTTTTTTCTAATCCATTAGAGATTATAAAAGGTATACCTTTTTCCTTTACATTATTATTTATTTTGGGTACACATGAATTCGGCCATTATTATTATGCCAGAAAACATAAAGTAGATGCAACGTTGCCTTATTTTATACCTGCTCCTCCTTTTTTATTCCTGATTGGAACTTTTGGTGCTTTTATTAAAATTAAGTCACCAATATATAGAAAAGATGCACTGCTTCAGATTGGGGCAGCAGGACCTATAGCTGGGTTTGCAATAGCATTACCAGCTTTGGTTGTAGGACTACTATTATCTGAGGTTATTGAAAAGAATGATATTCAGGGTGCTTTGATCTTAGGCGATTCGATTCTTATGAAAATTCTTACATGGATTACTCACCCTGGACTATCAAAGTCGCAAGATATTATGCTTCATCCAGTAGCTTTCGCAGGCTGGATTGGCTTATTAGTGACAATGTTGAATCTACTGCCTATAGGTCAATTAGATGGAGGACACATTGCATATGCTATGTTAGGTGAAAAACAGATTATTATTGGAAAATTAGCATTTATATTATTAATCCCATTAAGCTTTTTATCAATCAATTGGTTTATATGGGCTATACTATTGCTAATCCTAATGCGATCTGTAAAACATCCTCCAATCCAAGATATACACGTGCCCTTATCATATAAAGATAAGCTAATTGGCTATGCTTGTTTGATAATTTTTCTTTTGTGTTTTATTCCTGCACCATTCAAAATATCATGAAAAAAATATTATTTCTTCTCTTTAGTGGTATGATCTTTTGTCAACCGCGTATAGGAGAAATGCGGGCTCTAACTTCAACTCTTGAAGTTAGAGAATTAGCCTATTTAGGTAATAAAATAATATTTGGTACTGGGGGTGGACTCTCAACATATAATACAAAATCTCAACTTTATAAAATTTTTACAAGAGACCATGGATTAATTGATACTGATATCAATACTGTGCATGTTGGGCTTATGGAAAATATTTGGATAGGTTCTAATATGGGCATTCAGGTATGGGATCCATTGAAACAATTGATAGTAAATTGGTTTCAATTAGACATTGATAAAGTATCAGGATTTACTAACTATAAAAATATGATATATAGTTCCGTTCGCAAAAATGGGAAATGGGGCATAATGGAATTTATATATTCAAATGAAAAAATTTATTATAGAGATTTTTATCATAGAGATGACATTAATGATATTGTAAAAATTGTTTCTTTTGAAGAAAATATAATTTTACATACTAACCAAGGTTTAATTGCTGGAAACCCTCATAAAGAACATCCCTTATACTGGACAAACCCATTCCCAAATATTACTGGAGATATTCAAGCTATTAATACAAATAATAATAGCTTGGCAATTATTTCTTCTGATGCAATTTACTCCATCAAAGTTGGAGGTACTCCCGAAGCTCTTGTTAGAGATAATAGTAATTTAAGCTCTATCAATTATGTTGAACTCAAAGGCGATCAAGATATTTTTGCTATTTCAGATTCTGTATTATTTGATATAGGTACAGATAGGTTCGAAAAAATTTATTCAAATTCAGACATAAAATTTTCAAGCATTGTTAATTATAATTCTCAGATCTGGTTAGGATCAGAGCTTGGATTTGGATATCTCAATAATAGCAAATTTGAACATATTGTAAATAATGAACCTTATGTGGCTTCACCTGATGCAATATATTATAGAAAAAATAAAGTTTTTATGGCTGATGAAAAGGGACTTTCATTGACTGGTTGGTCGAACCTATCAGTAAACCCTTATCTTAAAGATCGGTATGACGACCTCTATATGAAAACAATTAATATTGATTTGGGTATTTATATTTCTGAGAAAATTTCTTTAGATAGTTTGATATACTTGAGCTTATATAACTCCAGTACAAGTGGGATAGCATCATTTGATATTTCTAGCAATATAAAGTTAAATAGTTTGCTCCTTACAAATAAAGAAATGACGGAGAATGGATTTCATTTTGTTGTACCAGATATTGCAATAGATAAGAAGAGAAACTTATGGGCTATTTCAAATAACAATAAAATGAAGCCTTTAACAGTATTCTATAATGAAGTGTCACGAAATATTTCAGTTGAAGAAAGTGGCTATATCCTTTCTAACGAGTCGAATAAAATCTCTGTCGATAATTTTAACCGAATTTGGATTCTTAGTCCTTCCGGGTTAGTTATGTATAAATATACAGGTGATGCTATGAACCCAGATAAAGAAATCTGGATTGAAGAGGATATAGATCCTGGAATAACAACTAGAATACCTTTTGATATTAATGTTTCTCCGAGAAATAGGTTATGGATCCTAACATCAATTGGTTTAATTCATAAAGATTTGCAAGTTTCTGAAACAAATCCTGTTATTAGTACTGGACCATTGGGAAGTCAGAGTAATCTTTATCCATATTTTCCAAGTATTCCTTTTAATGATTATTCACGAATTCGATTTGATCCAAGAGATAATGTTTGGGTCACTACGCGATCAAGTGGGGTTTATGTTCTTACTGAAGATGGAGACTATTGGCCAAGTATTAATGGTTTAAATACCTCTAATAGTAATTTACTTTCAAATCATGTGAATGATATTTCTTTTGATTCAAAACAAGGTTTGGCTTATATAGCAACAGATAAAGGTGTTAGTATTGTTAGGATACCTTTTGCAGATAAAAAGAAATCATATAAGTCCGTTGAAATTTTTCCAAGCCCATTTATTATACCAAATATGAAACCTTTAACTATTAATGGTCTTAAAGATGATAGCTCAATCAAAATTATGTCACTTAATGGTTTAGTTTTTCGATCAATAAATAAATCTGATATAAAAGGCTATCAGGCTTTTTGGGATGGTAGAGATGATGAAGGGAATTTGGTTGGAAGTGGAATATATTTAATTGCTATTTATTCCAATAAGGCATCACTTATAGAAAAGGTTGCTGTTATAAGGGAATGAAATCAATACTCAATATTCTAAAGGTTGCATTAGGAATTATACTTATAATAATTGGTTTTGTTGGTGGGCTTATTCCGATCTTTCAAGGATGGATGTTTGGTATTCCTGGATTAATGTTGTTAGGTAGCGTTTTTCCGCCAGTAAAACGTTGGACAAAAAATATTGTTAAAAAAGCTAAGGCAAAGATGAAGAATTAATTCTGACGGGATTCCACATATTCGGGCAATATCCCAAAATTATTTTCAAACTCTTGAGCAATATTTTTAATCATTAATTTTCGTTCTAAATGTGGTAAGAAAGAAGATTTCATTGCTACAATAGTTATTTCCCTAAAATCATATAATTTAAAATCAAAGAGATCTCGAGCTAAACCAAATTCTTTTGTAAGTGAAGTGTTTGAGATAAGTCTATTATCAGTATTTAAAGTAACTCGAATTCCTCTATCATAATAGTATCTAAAGGGATGTTGTTTTAATGATCTAACAGAATGTGTATGCCAATTTGATGTTAGGCATATCTCCATTGTTATTCTATGATCATTTACATAATTCAAAAGGTTTTGATCTTCTTTTAAGCGTGTTCCATGACCTATCCTATGGGCACCGCAATGATGTATAGCTTGATGTATAGATGAAGGCCCAAATGCTTCCCCTGCATGGATTGTTGCATTGACATTGTTATTTAATATCATGTAAAAGGCTTCTCGATGATCTTTGGCAGGAAAGTTTTCTTCAGCACCAGCTAAATCGAATCCTACTACACCCTTATTTTTAAATTTTACACATAGGTCTGCTAGCTTTAAAGAAGCTTCAGGTGAAATATGTCGAATTCCACAAATAATAATTCCTGATTTAACTCCAAAGTCTTTATATCCATTTTCTAATCCACTGCGAACTGAAATTATTGCGTCATCCAAAGTCATGCCCTTCATCGTATGGAGTATAGGGGAATACCTTACTTCAATATATCTAACATTTTCTTTAGACACATCTTCAATAAGTTCATAAGCAATCCGATTAAGTGATGATGGAGTTTGCATTACACTTAATGTAATGTCAAAGCGTGCAATGTACTCTTCAAGAGTAACTCTTTTGTTACCGATAGATAATAGATTTTTTAGTTTATCTTTGTTTGTAGTAGGTAATTCTATATTATTCTTTTGAGCAATATCTAATATTGAATCTACACGAAGAGATCCATCCAAATGGCAATGCAATTCAACTTTTGGAAGTTGATTTAATAGCTTATCTGAAATTTTCAAGATATTATTTTTTTGACACAGATTTATAAAGCCAATAAATCATTCCAAGAAATAATATTGGGCCTAACAAACTAATTCCTGATAGTTGAGGCCACCAGTCTTTCTGGCTAGTTAAGAAGATAGGAACAGCGACTAGAATTCCCATAAGAGCTTCTCCCGTAATAAATCCTGAAGACATGAGTAACCCACGTTTTTCAGATGCATTACTACCACCAGCTTTCTTCCCAAAATGATTTACCATACCACCAATAAATATCGGAACCGTTAGAGTTATAGGAAGGTAGATTCCAACTGCTACTGCTAATACAGGTATCCTAAAATCTGAGCCTTTCTTTTCTTGCATAAGATCTAGAGTGATAAGAATAACTGCTATAATGCCACCAATATAGACAAATGGCCAAGGTAGATTTCCTGTGAAAACACCATCAGCAACTGACTTCATGAGTGTGGCTTGAGGTGCGGATAATGTTGGTGATCCAATCGTATATGCAGTATGCAATATATCAAGTACGAGGCCTAAAACAACAGCTGATGCAAGGACACCAACAATCTGCATTATTTGCTGCTTCCATGGTGTAGCACCTAGGATATGGCCTGACTTTAAATCTTGTAAGTTATCTCCGCCAATAGCTGCGGCACAGCATACGACAGCTCCAACCATAATCGCACTGGCTGCTCCAACTCCAGATCCCGTACCAAGAATTCCCAATAAGAATAACGATGTAAATAGTATAGTGGCTATAGTTACACCTGAAATAGGATTATTAGAGGATCCAACTACACCAGCCATATAAGCTGCTACAGCGGAAAAAAGGAAACCAAAGACCATCATTACAATAGTCAATAAAACTGCGAGACCAACAGTGTTAATAATTTCTAAGTATAGTAAAAAGACAGGTACTAAAAGTGCTATGAGTCCAATCCCAACATAATTAATAGGCATATCCTGCTCTTCCTTAGGTGTTTCTCCATCAGCAGATTGATTTTTTAAAGCAGCCAGGCTTGCAGTCACCCCTTCTATTAGAGGTTTAAATAATTTTATAAGTGACCAAACTCCACCAACTACCATTGCACCTACTCCAAGATATCGAATTTTAGAGTTCCAAATATCCCAAGCTGAATCAAGAGCATTTCCTTCAAACCCAACCATTGCCGAATAGATAGGTATGGCAATAGCCCAAGAAATTAATCCTCCAGCAAAAACTAGGATTCCGATATTACGACCAACAATATAACCTACTGAAATCAAAGCTGGAGAAATATCAGTTCCTAGACCAAAAATTGATTTCCCCATTGAAAATGCTCCTGCTATTTCAGAATGCCAAGCACCAAGTCCTCCTTGAAATAATTTCATAAGTCCACCAAATAAACTTGTTAAGCCTATTGTTTTTAATCCACCAGCTCCATCATCTTCTTTTCCTTTTTTAGCTTCATCACCAGCGCGCAAAATTTCTGCGGTAGCTATACCTTCTGGGTATTTTAGTTTAGCATTTATAATTAGTGCTCTACGAAGTGGTACAGTAAAAAGGACACCTATCACTCCTCCTATAGCAGCTATTTTTGCAATTTCAACATAATCAAATGTTTCCCAGTAGCCAAGGAGAACCAGTGCAGGGATAGTAAAAATCACACCGGCAGCTAAAGATTCACCCGCTGAAGCTGCTGTTTGAACAATATTATTTTCTAGAATATTTGATTTTTTAAATAATGACAATACACCCATTGATATGACTGCTGCTGGTATTGATGCAGAAACAGTCATCCCTGCAAATAGTCCAAGATAAGCATTTGCTCCTGCTAGAAGCATAGATAATAAGACTCCAAGTAGAATGGCTTTAACTGTTATTTCTGGAAGTTTTTGATTGGACATTATATTTCCTTGTTAATTACGCGGAAAAATATGTTTAATCAATTGAAATATACAAGTGTCATAGATAACAATATTTGACTTGAATAGGTCAGCCAAGTTAATTTTTTTATCTACTGGGGTGCTGTTTGATCCAAAATCATTCAGCTGAGAGAATACCCTTGTACCTGATCTGGATAATACCAGCGTAGGAAATTCTAAAATATGAAAAAAATATGCTTTTATAGCCTAGTATTTTTTAACCTGATTAATGCCCAAACTGCTGAGATCATGGGTATTGTTATAGATAGAGAATCTCAATCTCCGCTTTCTGGTGTCAATATTGTTTCTGAATTAGGTGGAACAACCTCAAATAAGTCAGGTGAATTTTCTCTATTAGCTGATGAAGGAATAGAAGTTTCATTCTCATATATTGGTTATGAAACAATTAATACTATACTCAAATCAAATATGGCTATATTGATGACACCCACGGTTCTTGAAGGTGATGAAATAAATGTGAGTGCTACGCGAGCAGTTTTAGGTGTTACACCTGTTTCTTTTTCCAATTTATCAG
>NZWI01000056.1 GCA_002701875.1 Fidelibacterota bacterium | reverse complement strand
CCTTACATTCTCTACCGTACGCCTTTTATGCTCAGAGCCAGTGCCAAAACCATATCTAATTGATAAATCGCCATTCAATGTGATCATGGGTGGACTATCTACGAGGTTATGAGCTGGATTTGACTCATCACCAATAATGGTTTTATGGGTTGGAATACTTTTACTATAAACCCACGCTTCTAAAGTAAAGGTGTTACCTAGCATAGGAAAGGTTTTAGGTAATAATATCCGGTCGGTGGGATACTTTGGTTCATATCCATGAAAGCCTCCATGGTAATCAAAACGATCAAATTTAGCATAATTATCCGTTTGATAATTTTGAGTGGAGTTTTGATCAACAATTAAATCTTGAGCAATAATGATTGATGTAATGAATTGTGAGAATAAAATTATTTTTTTCATTTTATCAGCACTCCAAAGTTTTTTACATCTGGAAAAAACGATCGATTTTAATAAATAATGAATTAGATTTTGATGGACTCCAAGCTCCATCTTGATAAGAGTAATAATTGTTGTCATTCAAATTATAGACAGCATAAATCAAACTACCTGGTAAATATTCCCATCTAAATACAAAAGTGCCAACGTTATTATCAATCTTGAAATCTTTGTCTTTACCATAATTATAGGGTTCCAGATCAAATGATTTCTCTCTTACTAATCGGTTATAATCTTCATAATCCATATGAACCTTGAATGGTTGATAGTAGGCTTCAAACGTCATTTTAGATGAGAACGCAACATTTAGTCGGACCTCAGTATTCGTTTGTTTACGTAAAACATTAGAATATATAATGTTAGGGCCTTTTTCATCTTCAACTATTCCAACCCACTGCATCGAGCCTGGCTTGTGCTCTGTAGAAGATTCTATAAAAAAATTGATATAATCTGTGGGCCTTAATATTATTTCCAAGCCATATTTTCTCCCAGATCCTCTTATCCTACCTTCGTTATAATTAAAAGAAGGCCTAAGAACAATTCTTTTACGTCTATCAGTTCGAAACCAGAAATTAAATGACTTCCAAGCCTCATCTTTAATGATGACTGCTCTTGAGTCTCGATAAATATCATCATCTTCAAAAGTTTCACCAGAAGCGTTAATAGACCAACCTAATCCCCAGTAATTTAAAAAGTCATTGTCCTGTTCTAATTCGATATTTTTTCTAGTAAGTAATGCATCTCCCCTATCATCTTTTCCGCGACCCCCTGTATTAAGCTTTAATTCCAGTTGCTGATTTAAAAAAATACTCTTAGGATAATCACGTCTAATAGATACTCTTATTCCAGAATACCAACTATTATTTTTTTCTTGAAAACCCAAGTCACTTACATCAAAATTTTTATCCTTATATCCACTCCACCAATTAACATCCCACCACACTGGATCTCGATAACCTAAAATAAAACGACCAGCGTGCCCTGATTGATCAGTTTTTATTGAATTTGCAAACTGTCCCGTAAAGGAAAGTTTATTTTCCAATAATTTTAAACTCCAGTCAGCATTTAATACACTTGCTTTATTAGATTCATTTTGGCGACGAAGATCTGTTGCCATAAAACCAATGGTTGAAAGTTCATTGACAACAGGTTTTTCAAGCCGGCCAACAAAATAATTTGTATACGGTTCAATCATAAATTTCTTTCTTTGAATATTTCCATCAATCTCATCCTCTACAGTTCCATATTCTTGATCAGTGATGGCATTGATCAATCCATATTTTAATCCTGATGAAGTTTCACCTAGAATTTTAGCTGCACCAATAATTGTTGTCTCATTGGGTTTTTCTACAATCGAACCTGAATCAGGATTGTAATAACCAGGTTTCTTCCCAATCCTTCGTGAATTAAAAAGGTTGAGTCTACTTTTAAAAAAATTTGCTCCTTGAACAAAAAAGGGCCTTCTTTCATTTAATCGAGTTTCAAAGGCTGACAAATTTAGGACAGAAGGGTCAGCTTCCACTTGACCAAAATCGGGGTTAAACGTCATATTTAGCGTTGTGTTGGAATTAAGGTTATATCGTGTATCTAGACCAATATTTTCAATGCTTTCATTTTCATTCGTCTTAGTTCGACCTGCCAAAAAGTAAGGTACTAACTCAACATTTTTTGGTTGTGGAATATTTTCAATTCCTTTCAAAATTCCAAAATGAGGAACAATCCCTCGAACACCTTTAGCACGACCGGGCCAGTGGATTTCTTCTTGATTACTATAATAGCCTCTTTGAAACGATGCACCCCATTCTTGAATATTAGATTTACTAAATTGAAATACATTAAAAGGAATCTTTATCTCAGCTGACCATCCTTCATCGTTAATAGATACTTTACTATCCCAAACTGCATTCCATGTTCCATCAAATCCACCATGACCATCACCTGATATGGCTACATCTAGTTGAACTTCAGCTGCATTTACTGCAAACCAATAACCAGTTTTATCATCATTACGTGAATCAATACCAACCCCAACCCAGTCAGCATTAAAATCAAAACCTGCTCTCCAATCATCACGACGTGCTCTACGAAGCATAATTTTATCAGGATTTGGATCAAAATTAATAAAGGCAATGTACAGGTTATTATCATCATATAATACGCGCACTTCCGTACGCACTGTTGGGGCAATCAAATTATAAGGTTCGAACTGCAAAAAATCATCTAATAAAGTTGCATTGTTCCAGGCATCATCATCAATATTTCCATCAATAATTGGTGGTATATCAGTCCGACTACCGGCATAAGATTTAAATTTTAATTGAGTATAATCTTCAACGATTCCCCGGGAATTTGATTCATCCGCTAAAGGAATAGAAATTAAAAATAATAATAAAAGATATTTCCGCATCTGTTTTTGTTCATTTACCCTGTAAAAAATTAATTTTCAAGTCTCGAGTATAATCATTTAGTATCACTATTACTAACGAGATTCTCCGATACAATATCAGCCACATCTTTCACTTGGATTTCTGATCGACCCTCTGGCGTTAAAGGCTTTAAACCCTGATTCATCATTCCATAGCAAAAGTTGCAACCAGTAACAACTGTATCTGCTTCTGAATTAACAACTTGTTCAGCTCGAACAAGGTGTGTTCTACCTGTTGTCTCTTTTTTCCACCATAATCCGCCACCTGCACCACAACATAATGTGTTACGGCCCGATTCTTCCAGTTCAAAGAATTCATCAGTGGTCGCATTGATGGCTGTCCTAGGTGCATCAACTTCATCAAGCATTCTGGATAAATTGCAAGGATCGTGATAAGTTACTTTTCCATTCGATCCTTTTTTTACTTCAATTCTACCTTCTTCTATTAGCTGCCCAATCACTTGCGTATGATGAGTAACATCATAATTCACTTCTGAGTATTTAGCATATTCTTTTCCCAAGTTCAATGCGCAATGTGGACAAAGCGTTACTACCTTAGAAGCATGCGCCAATTGTTCCATATTATGTTCACGCAACATATTATATGTTAGTTTATCTCCCAAACGATTAGCAGGATCCCCTGAGCAATGTTCGTTCTCAAGTACACCATAAGTAATACCGGCAACATCTAAAATATTTGCAAAGTTTTCAACTGATTTGGTGAAATTGGGGTCAAGTTCGTATCGCGCAAAACAGCCCAACCATAAAACATATTCTTTGTCAGGTGAATACGTAGGTAATCTTTCAGCAAGTGGGCTATCAGTACGTCCTTCTGTATTACCTGACTCCTGCAGATTCATAAATAATTTTTGATATTCCTGAGGAACTTTTCCTTCTACTAATACTTCTAAACGCCGAATTTCATCGGATTTTTCTACCTGATTTCCAACAGGACATACTTCTGTACAAGCTTGACAGGTTGTACACTCCCATCCTGCTTCAACGTTAATTTCCGATAGCACATCTACATTTCCTTTATCTAAAAGAGGTTGACGTAAGTCTAATATAAAATGATTCTTGGGGTCCAAAAGGCCTCCACCTCTATTTGCAGGACAAACATCAATACATCTTCCACACTCAACACATGAAAAAACATCCAAAGCTTGATTTTTTGTCATCTCGGTTAAATCAGCTAGCATTGCATCTAGTTCATCTTCTGATCCCTCTAGATCAATGTTAACTGGTGTATGGTCTGGAAGATCAAATGGTTTGAAGAAAATATTAATCGGAGCCAAAACCAAGTGTAAATGCTTAGAACGTGGAATAAGAAATAAAAAGGCTAATATAATTAGAGAATGTATCCACCAATTAACTCGCCAAACGATAGGACTCAAACCTGTCTCTCCCAAAAGATATGTAATCATGAGTATGGATATAAATAGAGCAACAAAACCTGAAGTGGGAGAAATTTTCCCAAGTGTTTTTGGCCTTGAAATAAAACGTCTATATGTTAACGATCCAATACCAATTAGAACAAAGATGGAAAATGGGATTACTATATAACTGTATAATTTGTGCGTTTGAGCATTCATTAATTCATGCCCAAAACCAAGAGCAAAGTGGTCCACTGTAACTAACCCAAATACAATAAAACCCCAAAAAACCAAGGCATGCATAAATCCTGGCCAAAATCGACCTCTGATTACTTTTTCATGAAGAAAAACTTCTTTAAATACTCGCCATAGCCTAGCTCCAAAGCGATCTAAGGGAAATGATTGTTTTCCTTTGAACACAATTCGAAGGCGACGCCATACTTCATAGATAAAAGATGCAAAGGTAATGAGAATACCAAGGCTCAGTATTATTTTTTCAATAACTGTGAATTCTATTTGCGTCATTTAAATTAGTTTATTCTAGTGCTTCTGAGAGTTTTGGCACTATTTCCAATACATCACCTACCACTCCATAATCAGCAATCTCAAAAATAGGCGCTTCAGGATCTTTATTGATAGCGACTATATTTTTCGATCCTTTCATACCGACTACATGCTGAATGGCGCCAGATATACCTAGGGCCAGGTACATCTTTGGAGAAACTGATTGGCCAGAACTGCCAATTTGGTGCGTGGAGGAAAGCCAACCTGCATCTACAACAGGTCTAGATGAAGCTAATTCTCCACCAATTGCTTTCGCTAAATCTTTCGCCATGGGAACATTTTCTTCCTTGCCAATACCTCGACCAACAGAAACAATAATTTCAGCTGATGTAAGGTCCACACCGCCAGATTCTTCTTGGAAAGGATCTTCTGACTGAGTTTTAATCATAGATGAATCTAAATTAATATTGACGTCCCGAACAGAAGCTGACCCCGATGCCGCATTATCTGAAGAATATGCTGCAGATTGAAAACTAATTAATAATGGACCCTCATCCATTGCAATCATATCGGAATATAATTTGGCATTAAACATTTGCTTTGTAAAAACAGTATCATCCCCATCACTATTCATTAGCACATTATCTACAAGAAAGGGCTTCATCAATTTTGCGCTAATCTTGGGTACATAATCACGTACTTGATATGTGTGACCAAAGAATACATACTTTGGACTTTCCTTTTCCACAACCTGCTTTACTGCCTCAGCATATCCATCACTAGAATAACTTGATAGAAGGTCATGCTCTAATTTCAAAACTTCACCTATATCATAATTAGAGACTTGGGTGGCTAACTCATCTGCATTGGAACCCATTACCAATGCAGCAATGGAAAACCCACGATCTTTCGCCATCGTTTGAGCTGCGGTAATGGACTCTAATCCCATCCGATGAACTTTGCCATTATTATCTTCAATAACGATTAGTATATCCATCTAAATCACCTTGATTTCATTTCGAAAAGCTTCGACTAATTTATCTACGATCTGATCAACAGAACCTTCTATCATGACTGTTTGTTTATCACTTTGAGGGACATAAACTTTTTTTGCAGATTGTTTTACATCATGACCACCAGGAGTAACAATATTAATTTCTTTTTTCTTTGCTCCCATAATTCCCTTCAAGGATGGATAACGGGGAATGTTTAGTCCTGATTGTATTGTAATGCTTGCAGGCAATGACATTGATACCCATTGAAAGAAACCCGCTTCTAATTCTCTTTTTACTTTTATTATACCTTCAGATAATTCAGTTGCCATTGCTAATGATGCGGTCGACATCCCTAGCATCTCGCCAATAATTATTCCAGTTTGGCCCATTCCTAGATCATCGGATTGAAGTCCAGAGAAAATAAGATCAAATTTTTCATCTCTGATCGCATCAGCAAATAAGGTTGCTAGACTCAACGGGTCAGCTATACTATCTGAATTCATTTGGATATGGATAGCACGATCTGCTCCTTTAGCTAATCCTTCTCTAATCACTTTTTGGACACGATCTGGACCTAAGCTAATCACAACTACTTCTCCATCATCATTTTCTTCCTTGATCTGCAATGCCTCTTCCAATGCGTAATTATCACATTCATTCATCACATAGGATATGCCATTTTCGTCTAGCCATGATTGGTTACTATTTATAGGGAGTGGAGAGTCTGACCCAGGAACTTGTTTAACTAATACTGCAATTTTCATTGATAATAATTAAGGTAGGGAAATCCTTTTTTGGTTTTATTTATACAAATAAGCTAAAAAATTTATAAATATCCGGTATTAATTCAAATCAATTGCCATAATTCGATTTAATAAATAATTATTTGTATAGTTTCATGTCATTGATGTACCTTTATCACCTACAGAGATTTATTTCTAATAAAATTATAAGTAATAACGAACGATAACACTTAACTCGAGGAGTTTATGATGAAAAGAAATTTAACAAAATACCTATCATTATTTTTGGGTGGTATTTTACTTTTTTCCGCTTGTGAAGAAGATAAAGTTGTAAATCTGGGCGATGCCGTTGGCACGTGGGATTTAGTAGGCTTAACTGGAACATATGAGCGCAAAGTTATAACTAAAGATGGCGTTGCTAATTCTGCTGATGCATATCCACTAGTTGCGAATTGGGTAGATGCTGCAACATTTGCTGGCGCTGCTGGAGCTGATGCTGCCTTTGTTAAAGCTGCAACAGCCCAAACATTAGCAGCATTTAAAGCAGGTGATAATGCGCCTGGCTTCCCTAGAACAGCTGTATTTAATGCTGCTCAACTTGCAGCCACTGGTATTCAAATGACAGTTGATCTTCTTGATAGTAAATCCAAAGATACACCTGGTACTTACACAGTTAAAGGAACCTATCCTTCTTTGCGTTTGGATCCAGATAAATGTAGTACCTACTTAATGCTTCCACCTCCTCAGATCAATGATACTGGAGACTGGACCGTTAATTATGATACAGGTATTTTTAAGCTTTCACCTGTTGTTGATATTGATCAAGTATTACCTCCTTTCCCCGATGGAAAATTCAAAGTTAATAGAGACGTTGATCCTGCGACATTTAATCTTGACTTCTTAGATCGTGATGGACACGATGCATTATATTCTCAAGTACAACCTTCTTGGGCTGAAGCTGATGACAGAGTAATCAGTGGTCTGAATGCACTTCCAGTAAATGCTGGTGGCGGTTGGGATCCNNCTGCAACCTCAGATGTTACATCCGAGGCTTATATAATGCAAGCTGCANTAGCACCTTGGGGTGGNTATCTAACNTGGTATGCCCTCAATGTTTTGGGTGAAGTCNNNNCNAAAAAAGCAGATGTTAANGCCCCTTTAANAGATTTAAATGGNGATACAAAAATTGACGCAGTGGATATGATTATGTACATGCATGCAGATAATCTTGCTGGTGGCGGTGGGAAAACTGCTTTTGGCATGCCATATGTAATTCTTGTTGATAGTTCAAATCCAGTAGCACCTGCTTTTACGAATGATAGTGGAGCTGATTGGGCAGTTACTGGACTAGCAACTGGCGCTGGTGGAAAATTAAAATATAGAATTGATAATGGTGTATGTATGCCTGTTAATGAAACTATCAAATTCGAATCACTTTGGAATGAAAAAGTAGAATAATTATTTACACTTCATAAAGTGTATCGTTCAAAGTAAAATAGGGACAGTTAATAGCTGTCCCTATTTTTCTTATTTTGATAATAAATAAAATTCATTTAATTATTTTTTTCTCCTGTTCTTTTTTGTTTTCACAAAACATTAATCTAACAGGTCAAATCACCGATTCTCAAAGTGGTGAACCCCTTATTGGAGCAAATGTTATTATTGATGGAAATGGATTGAATACTGGCGCAGCTACTGACTTTAATGGTGACTATATTGTTGAAGGTATACCCGCTGGTTCTTACAAAATAAAAATTTCTTATATCGGATATAGTGATTTTACCTCGGACATAAATATTTCATCAGAGACATCTACTTTTGATGCAAAGTTAAGTATTTCTGCTATTCAGTTAGATGAATACATAGTAACAGCAAGTCGTGGAAGACGAGAAAAAATCACTGATGCGCCTGCAGCTATTTCTGTGATCTCTGAACTTAAGATCCGAAATGCAAGTAATCCAAACTTAGGAGACTATTTCAAGAATGTTAAAGGGGTTGATTTTACTGCATCTGGCCTTGATAGCTATAATCTAAGTGCTCGGGGTTTTAATTCAAGTTTTAGTAGTCGACTACTTACATTAACTGATGGCAGAATGGCTAATGTCCCTTCCTTACGTTTAATCGCTTATAATGTCATCCCATTAACATCTGATGATGTTAGACAAATTGAAGTGGTTTTAGGCCCTTCCTCTGCACTTTATGGACCAAATGCTCATGCAGGTGTTGTAAATATCATTTCTAAACGACCTAACGAGTCTAAAGGGACGGTAGTTGGATTAACAGGTGGAACGAGAAATTTTGCAAAAGCTCAAGTTCGTCATGCTGGCACTATTGGAAACATTGGTTACAAGATGTCCTTTGTTCAATTTAATGCCGATGACTGGGAGTACATCGAAGATGATGAAAAGAAAGCACATTATAAGCAATGGTTGAATGAAGATCTGGATGGGGAAGATTTAGATGATTATTTTGAAGATGGTCTTGCTTGGTGGGATGGTTGGGACATCAAAGTAGATCGTGATGGAGATGGCATTGTTGATACGACATATTTTGCTAAGGATAATAAGGTCTCTGATAGGGATAATGATGGGATTGATGATATTCCTCATTTTAAAATAAATAATACACGATTTGATATTAGGACAGACTATAATTTTTCACCTGAGCATTTTATCAGTTTGAACTATGGGTTTGCACAAGCAACAAATATTAATATTACGGGTATTGGTCGGTATCTTGCCGATGATTGGGTGTATCAATTCTTTCAAGGAAGATGGGTATATAAAAACTGGTTTGCACAGGCTTACTTGAATACTTCTATGTCTGGTGATACTAGAAATATGCGAACAGGTGGCATTGTAACTGACCATTCTAAATTTTTTCACTTCCAGTTTCAGAATAATTTGGATTTCAATTTCCTAGATACAAAACTGATATGGGGAGGAGACTACCAGCGAACCATGCCCAAAACATTTGGTACTATTCTTCCTGATGGCAAACCGGGTCGCAATCCAATCAGTTTTGATGAAGATGGAATTGATAATGATGGAGATGGTGAAATTGATGAATGGGATGAGTTAATCGTAACCAACGAATTTGGTCTTTATGCACAAACCCAATCTAAATTGAATGAACAATTTCAATTAATCCTTTCGGGACGTATTGATCTTCATAGTGGTCAACAAAAAGATGGGGGATTTAAATTTTTAGAAGACCCATTATCAGGCGAGACCATGGAATACTACCCACAAATCTCACCCAAGGTAGGATTATTATACAAACCAAATGAAAAACAAACATTTCGCTTAACTGCCGCACGAGCTTTTAATACACCATCATCGCAAGGATTATATCTGGATGTACTAGCAGCCCAATACTCTGTGTTTCCAGTTGTGGCACGTGGAAATGCAGATGGTTATAATTATAAAAGAGATGCATCAGGCGAACTCATGATGTTTGATGTCCGCGCTGGTTCTACATCAGAATTTAGATGGGCAAATATGCCAGAAGGTTCAGCACTTTATATACCTGCCGTTTTAGGCAGGCCAGGACAATTTGTTAATGGCGAAGATTATACAAAAATTGAACCGGTACGATCTGAGGAAATTTGGACTTATGAATTTGGATATGCAGGTTTCATTGGACAAAAGATGCGTGCGTCATTTGATCTATACTATAGCAGCTACAGTGATTTTGTCAGTGATCTCACCTGGGTAACACCTGTTGTTATAGATACATCAGATGGCTTTTATGCCGTAGAAAATCCTGATCCCGCGATATTAGGCTTCATACCAACTTCTGAGCATAGTGGTATTCGAGATGGGGGAGACGGTATACCAGGGTATTATTATATTGAATATGGATCGTCTGATTGGAATTCTTTGATTCCTGCTGGATGGTGGTCACAACCAGTTGAACAGAGAAATGGCACGAAGTTAGAAACTGCCTACGGTGACACGCTAGGAGCTTGGTGGACTGATGACATTACTGATTTTGATAATCCTGTAAACCTCATGCTTACTAATATTAATTATGGGCGGGTCAATTTGTGGGGAATGGATGCCAGTCTGTATGCATTTATCACACCTAAAATCACTGCAGATGTAAATTTCTCATTATTAGGGAAAAATAGATTTTGGAATTTTTTAACTCGATCTTATGACCCTGTTAATGCACCCAAATACAAGGTTAATGCTAAGTTAGCTTATAATTCTGATAAAGGATTTCATGGGAATACAGGATTTAGGTATATCCCTGAATTTGAATGGGCGGCCGGCGTACATTATGGAATCATTGATGAATATTTAGTTTTCGATACTATGGTTGGTTATCGATTTGCTGAGAAATATGACCTATTGCTAAATATTAACAATATAAATGATAATGTGCACCGTGAAATTATTGGTGGACCAAAGCTTGGCCGACACATCACTTTAAAATTAAATGCTAGATTTTAGTAAAGATATCACAAGGAGGAAGGTCATCAATATTTTTTGAAATTATTTGGCTTGCAAATGAGCCATCTTGGTTTTCTACAATAGTAAATGCTTGAAATGAAGAATCCATTAATTTTGATTAATTATTTATTTAGGCAAAGTTCCCATATGTTTACAAATAATCTTTAGCATAATTTCATCCGTTCCACCTCCAATAGAGTTCAGTCTGCCATCTCTATATACTTTTGATATATAATTTTCCCAAGTAAAACCCATACCGCCCCAAAACTGTAAACATACGTCAGAAACTTCGCGGATTAGCCGACCACTTTTTAATTTAGCCATAGAAGCAAGATATGTTACATCATTACCATTAATAAGGTCTTCACATGCCCGGTAAACCAATGAACGTAATGCTTCTATCTCTGTTTGTAATTCGGCTAATCGAAAATGAATAGATTGATTAAAAATTATCGGTTTATCAAAAGCTTGTCTTTCTTTACAATATTTAATTGTTTTGGAAACACATTGATCAAGCATGACTAAACAACTAACCGACATAAAGATTCTTTCTTCTTGAAATTGCTGCATTTGAAGCTTAAACCCTTCACCTTCAGGCCCAATCCGATATCGCTGCGGAATACGCACATCGTCAAAATAAACTGGGGCCGTATCCGAAGTAAGTTGCCCTAACTTATCTATCTTATCTCCAATACTAACTCCTTTAAGATTTGAAGGAATAATCACTAAAGATTTATTGTTATGAGGACCATTATCATTACTTGTATTTACTAAGGTGCAAAAATAATCTGCTTGGGTAGCATTCGTGATCCACATTTTATCGCCATTAACTATATAATCATCACCATCTTTTCGGGCACTTGTTTTCAATGCCGCAACATCTGAGCCTCCCCCTGCTTCACTAACGGCAACAGCAGAAACAAAATCACCACTTACGCTAGGCTTTAAAAATTCTTTTTTTATCTCAGCACTGCCATATCGATCTAGGGCAGGTGTAGCCATGTCAGTTTGTACACCTATTGCTGTAATCACACCTAAATCAGCTGCATACCCAAGTGCCTCTGCAAATACCATTCCAAAACTATAATCTAAATCCATTCCACCGACTTCAGAGCTTTTGGTAATTCCTAATAAATCTAAATCTCCCATCTTTTTAAATAATTCATGAGCAGGAAATACCTTATTTCTTTCCCATTCATCTGCAAAAGGTTTTATTTCATTTTCTGAGAAATTTTTGACTGTTTCCGATAATGATTGATGTTCTTCTGTAAATTTCATACTAATCCTCTATTTCCCAAAATGGTTTTCTTTTTTCAAAAAAAGATGCAAATCCATCACGACCTTCCTCGTGAATTATACAACTTGCAAAATATTCTGCAGCGCGTTTTGAGTTGTCTATATAATTATCAGAGATAATTTCTTTAGTTTTAGCTATGGCGTTAGGTCCACATTTTTTTACTTGATCTTTGATATCCAATAGACATTCAATTAATTGTTTTTCTGAATTAACAATATGATCAGCCATCCCAATTTTAAAAGCTTCTTTGCCATCTATATGGCTTCCTAATAGCATCATTTTCCTAGCTTGTATAAATCCCAAACGATTTAATACGTAAGGTGCTATCTGAGCAGGGGTCAATCCTATGCGAGTTTCAGTCAAAGCAAATTTTGCATCTGTGAAAGAAACCAAGAAATCACAAGCACAGATAATTCCAAAAGCGCCTGCCATTGCTGCTCCCTCAACAGCAGCAACAGTTATTTGGGGAGTTTTACTTATCATTCTAAATAGATCACCTAATTCCATACTCATTTTATATGACTTTGAATAAGATTGATCAGCATCAGATACAATTGTCTTTATTTCATTTAAATCAATTCCTGAACAAAATATTCCACTTTTCCCTCGAAAAATAATACCGCGAACACTTCTATCATCACTAACTGCTACTAAACTATTCTTTATATCTATGACTAAATCACTAGAAAGAGCATTCCTTGTTTCTGGACGATTAAACCAAATAGTTAACCAACCATCTTTTAATTCAAGTATAGAATCTTTCGTTTTAGGTAATTGTGCCATAAAAACTCCTAGTTATGATGGATTACATG
This sequence comes from Fidelibacterota bacterium, assembly GCA_002701875.1. Classification (GTDB taxonomy): domain Bacteria; phylum Fidelibacterota; class Marinisomatia; order Marinisomatales; family TCS55. The sequence continues at coordinate 15,507 of NZWI01000056.1, read as the reverse complement.
CGAGCAACGCCAAAACTATTTGGCTTTAATTTTCTTTCTTTAGCTTCAGAACATGTTTTTAAAGTAAAACTAAGAACTTTTCGCGTATCACGTGGATCAATAACTCCCTGATCAAGTAATCGGCCAGAAACATAAAATATATCTGATTGTTTATCAAAATCATTAATCATTTGCAGCTCTTTTTGTTCTAATTGTTCTTCATCTAATTCTTCATTTCTTTTCTTAGCTGATGATTCAAAGACTTGTCTCATAGTTGAAGCTGCCTGGTTACCACCCATCACACCAATTTTTGCATTGGGCCACGAAAAGAGAAAATCAGGGTCATATCCAAGTCCACACATACCGTAATTAGCTGCTCCGAAACTTGCGCCAATATAAAGTGTTATTTTTGGAACACGTACATTTGAAACTGATTGTATCATTTTTGCCCCATGTTTAATCATACCTGCTTGTTCAAATTTTTTACCAACCATATAACCTGTTACATTATTTAAAAAAACTAATGGGGTATCTATCTGATCACACAGTTGAATAAACTGTGTTGCTTTGTTTGCACCTTGAGTATCTATTGGGCCATTATTTGCAATAATACCGCATTGTTGTCCTTCGATTTGTGCTTGAATACAAATCATAGTTGGCCCAAAATTGGGCTTTATCTCCATAAAATCTGAGCCATCAACAAGCCTCGCGATGACTTCTCGAACATCATATACTCGTTTATAATCAGATGGTACAATTCCAAAAATTTCATCAATACTATATATTGGTTCATTATTTTTTTTATTAGACTTATTCTGATATTTTTTTTGCCAGTTAAAACGTGCAACAAGATCGCGTGCTATATTTACGGCTCCAAGGTCATCATCCGCTAAGTATTCCACTAAACCAGTAATAACTGAATGCATTTTGACACCCCCTAATTCTTCATTGGACGCATCTTCACCCGTAGCAGCTTTTAACAATGCAGAACCCGCTAAAGCAGCCATACCATTATTTTTTACACCAATAACATAATCACTCATACCGGACTGATATGCTCCTCCCGCTGTAGAGAGTCCATGCAAAACAGCAACAGTAGGTATGCCTAAGGCACTTAAACGCGCCTTCTTGTAAAAAAAAGCACCAAAATTTGACCAAAGTTTGACTTTATAATTAAGGAGATTAATTCCAGCACTCTCAACAAGGTGAATAAAGGGCAACTTTTGTTTAATGGCAATATTAATGCATCCCAATGCTTTTTCAATTGTTTTGTCACTTGATGCCCCAGCACTGATACCACTATCATCAACTAAGATCATACACCGAACCCCGCTAATAAAACCAATGCATGCTAGGATATTTCCACCAGGAATACTTGTATCCGGATCTGGATCATCCACTAGATAATTTGCCATGTTATATAAATCTAATAATTCAGATTCAGGATCGATCAAAGCATCAAGCCTTTGCCTAGGGGTCAATTGTCCACGTTCCTGAAATCTTGATTTTTTTTCATCGGATTTAGTTTTAGCTCGATCCAATATATTTTTTCTTTCTTTAACAAGCATCGACATATCATCATTATTTTGAGTGAATTTATCCGATTCCAAATTCACTTTTGATTTATAAACTGGCATAATATTTCCTATGAATTTATTTTTATCATTAATTTTATTAATTAATCCAACTGGTCTATAAGTTTCTTATTAACTGGGATTGGAATCTCCAATAATTGTTGAGCATAGGCCTTCCCCTGGGGATCAATTCTCAAACTAGACATACCACCACCACCTAATGAACGTTTAAGTAAAATATTTAATCCGTAAATGCCAGGGACATCCCAAATATAAATTTCTCCTTTTAGCAAATGAGAAAAATATTTATTAATAATATTTAATTTTAAACCATTTCGTACATAGGGTAAATAATCAGCTTTTCTAGCAATAACTCCAATATTAGCATGATCACCCTTATCTCCACTCCTAGCATACGCTAGTTTAAAAAGAGGAACACTAGTATCTGTTTCTAGTTCTTCATAGATCATTTTATTATCTTTTTCTTCGTACTTAAACACGCCATCTAATGGAATATCAACAGGATATTTTTTACCATGATAGTCTATTTCAATAGAAAAATTGGACTTGGGAATTAAGTATGAATGTAAACGAATTGATTTAGATACTGAAGGTCTACCACCTAAATAATTCATTACCCCTGAGGCCATTCCAGTTGCAGCTTGAGCTACCTCTTTTGATAAAATTACTAAGGCTTCTTTCTTTTCATGTCTTGCCATAAGTCTTAAAACAACTTCGCGAGAATTTTTATTATATTTATCTGGGCCATAAATAGAATCTGTACCTAAAGTAGATAAAGAGTGTTGCCTAATTTTTTCAAAATTTTTATTAAAAAGAATTCGATTGGTCTTATTAATAATTGCCTCACTTATTATTTTTGATTTTTTGTATGCATTTTTTCCACCTATAACTAAAGTAGCTACAATACTATATCCATCCATATAAGTTGCAGAAACTTTGTACGTAGAAGTAGGTGGTAGACCTTTCGCTCCAGAGACAAATACTTTATTTTTACCTATATCTTTAATTTTTACATCAGAAAAATTGCAAACAACATCTGGTAATATATAAGATTTAGGGTCACCAATTTCATATAAAAATTGTTCTGCTACTGTTCCAAAACTAACTAAGCCACCAGTATCTTTTGGTTTTGAAACAATAAAATCTCCATTTGATCTAACTTCAACAATAGGAAAACCCATATTATCAAATCCGTCAATCAAATGCCAGTCAGTAAAATTCCCACCAGTACATTGAGCACCACATTCAATAATATGCCCAGCAAGACTTCCACTCGCTAAAAGATCATAGTCATTTTTTTTCCAATTATACTCATACATTAAAGATCCCAGTACTAAAGCACTATCTACACATCTTCCAGTAATAATTATATCAGGAGCTTCTTTCAAAGCTTCTTTTATTGGTATTGCTCCTAAATATGCATTCATACTTAAAATATTTTTAGGTAATGGAGAACCTGTTTCAAAATCTAATATCTCTTTTTTTATAAACTCATCTTGACGGTCAATTATATTGTCTCCATGAATTAATGCAATATTTAGATTTATATTTTCTTTTTCAGCTTCTTTAATAAGTGCATCTCTACATGATTCAAGATTAATTCCACCTGCATTGCTAATAACTTTGATTCCTTTTTTCTTTATTTCAGGTAAAAGTGGTGCAAGCTGATTAACAAAGTCTGTTGCATAACCTAAATTATCATTTTTCATTTTAGCTCCAGCTAAAATAGACATCGTAACTTCAGCAAGAAAATCAAATACTAAATAATCTAAATTTCCAGCATGAACAAGTTGCTCTGCTGCAGTTGAAGTATCTCCCCAAAAAGCAGATGCACATCCTATTCTGATTTTTTTATCATTATCCATTATAAATCACTATTAATGATCGCTTGACCAATTATCTTTTTCTCACCTTGTAAATCTTCCACTTTTAAACTGATAGTTACAACCTCCTTGCCATCAATTGAGTCCTTTTCTAATACTTTTCCAGTGCAAATGACTTGTTGATTTAAATGTGTCATATTTGAGAATTGAACGGTAAAATTTTTAATGCTTGATTGTGGTATGAAATTGGTTAATAATCGCCCTAAATAAGACATAATTAGCATTCCATGAGCAATTACATTGGGAAGACCTGATTTTTTTGCAAAATTCTGATTAATATGTATTGGATTTTGATCTCCAGAAGCATTCGCATATAATACAAGGTCATCTTGATTAATAGGCCTTAATGTAAGTGGAGGTAATTGATCACCGATTTCAGCAATACTATAATCCCAATCAGACATTCTATCTTACTACCAATGTTGTCTTCGACTTAGCCACAATTACTTTATCTTGATTAGTGTAAGTCGATCGAAACACAAGGAATTGTAGTCTCCCTCCTCTTTTATCAAAAAGATCAGATAACTTGCTTTCCATTTTAATTCTATCACCTGCGCATACTGGCGAAAAGTATGTATACTCTTGGTTCGCATGGAGGAATTGACCCAATTCAATATTTAAATCCTTTAGGTATTTATATGGGTCTTCCTGCTCATAACTAACAGTAGTTAAAAATGTTAATGGCGCAAGCAATGATGGATAGCCTTCTTTCTTCGCACTTTTGATAAGAAAATGAATTGGATTTGTTTGCCCGGTAGCCTTTGCAAAAAGTCTAATCTTCTCTTCTGTCACATCAGAATAAAAAGGAGGATATGTTTTTCCAATAAGGGATCTATCAATCATATAATTATTATTATTTTAAAAAGTCTCACCTTTTTTAGACATTTGATTTAATAATTTTGGAGGAGAAAATCTCTCACCATATTTATCTGCCAATTCCTGGGAACGATTTCTAAAGTTTATTAAACCATAATCATTTGCAAATTGTAATGTCCCACCTTTGAAAGAAGGAAATCCCCAACCAAGGACACTTCCTACATTTGCATCTTTCACAGATGTAATCACATTTTCTTCATAACACCGAATACTTTCTATAACTTGGGAAAAGTAAAATCGATCAATCATTTCATCTTCCGATAATTGATTTTCTGAAAGAGGAAAATATTTTTTTAGTTCTGGCCACAAGAATTTTTTATTATTTTTTGGATATTCATAAAAGCCGCCACCACCTGAACGGCCTGTTCGTTTAACTTTTCTAATCATCAAATCTATAACTTGACCCCATGAGTCTGAAGATAATTCTTTACCCTCATATTTTAATTCGTTCAACATTTCACCTCTGATATGTTCTACCAGTTCAATACTAATTTCATCAATTACTGCTAATGGACCAATAGGGAAACCAGCTTTCTTGCCTGCTGCTTCAATTCTTTCAGCAGAATTTCCTTCTGCAAGGAGTGCCATACCCTCTGCGGTGTAACGTTCAAAAACTCGCGTAGTATAAAATCCGCTACTATCATTTACTATAATAGGGACTTTACTAATCTGTCTTACAAACTCAACTGCTTTATTTAGAGTTGAGGAATTAGTTTTTTTACCTTTGATAATCTCAACTAGTTTCATCTTATGTACAGGTGAAAAGAAATGAATCCCGATAAATTTCTCAGGTTGTATTGATTTTTCAGCTAGTCTTGTAATAAGAATTGTTGATGTGTTTGAAGCAAATATACCATCAGGGTTCAAAAACTGCTCTGCCCTAGCTATTACTTCAGCCTTTAAATCACGATTTTCATTTACAGCTTCAATAATTAAATCACATCCGGACATTAGAGTATAATCATCTGTTGCATTTATATTCGCAAGTGTTTTAACCATCCTTTGTTCAGTTATAAATCCATCCTTTAAACTTTCATCAAGTATTACTTTGATTCTTGCCAAACCACTATCTACCTGTTTTTGGGAGATATCTGTCATAACAACATCTATCCCTGAAAGTGCACTTACATAGGCAATCCCATGTCCCATCAGCCCTGAGCCTAGAATACCAATTTTTAGATTATTAGTTGTTTTAGAATGTGATGATTGATGTGACATTTTTTAGATATTATTTTTTGATATAAGAATTACCATTATTTATGAAAATAATTAATGCTGAAATCTATGAATAGATATGTATTATTATTTATATTTGAATATGAGTTCTCTTGTTTCAATGATTCTATAAATAAAGGGTGATTTTGCAGTCAAAACTAATTCAATATATTACTGATCTCGTTGCTATTAATTCTGTAAATCCAGATCTCTCAACTGAGGGCCAAGGAGAACGGGAGATTGCACAATACGTTCATGAGCATTTTCAGAAACTTGGTATTGATACTAAAATTGATACAGTTCAAGGTGACCGGTGCAATACTACAGCTTTATTAAATGGAGAAGACTCAAATCAAATCTTATTAATGAATGGACATCTTGATACTGTAGGAATTGAAGGTATGGATGATCCATTTACTATTCGAAAAGATGGCGACCGTTTATATGGTAGGGGCACTTATGATATGCTGGCCGGGTGTGCTGTTCAAATGTGTTTGGCTAATTATTTTGCAGATCAATCCTGTCCCATATCACTAGCATTTACTTTTGTTTGCGATGAAGAGAATAAAAGTATAGGCATGGAGCATTTAGTTAAGAGTTTTTTACCTTCACTCTCATCAAAACCTTTTCTAGGTATTTTTATGGAGCCAACAGAAGAAAAGGTTGGCATTAGCCATAAAGGATATAATTGGTATGAATTGAAAATAAAAGGATTAGCAGCTCACGGAAGTCGTCCTGAACAAGGAGTAAATGCCATTTTTCCATTGCAATATGCTTTGGAAACACTTGATGATATCAATAAAAAATTGTCCGAAAAGGAACCTCACCCTTACTTGGGGTATGCAACCCTTCACCCTGGACTAATTAACGGAGGAACTGCCCAAAGCGTTATTGCTGCTGAAGCAACTTTGAATTGGGAACGCCGAACGCTACCAGGAGAAACGCAAAAAGAATTAGATCAAGAGTTAAAACAAGTAGTCGAAGCTGTAGAGAGCGCAACTGGAGATCATCAAGTTTTCGCTAAACAAGTATATAGTCGCCCACCAAATCAATCAAAAGAGGATCCTTTGATTAGAATGTTACAAGAAGCGACAGGAAATGAATCATACAGTGGTATGTCATACTGGGCTGATTCAGCATTAGCAGCACAAGCAGGAATCCCTTCCGTTCTTTTCGGCCCTGCGGGACATGGAGCACATGCAATCGATGAGTGGGTAAGTGAATCCAGTGTGATAAATTGCTATAAATCTTTAAGGAATTTTATTTCAAACTTCCAAATTACGATTTCATAATTTTCCCAATTAATTCTTTCATCAATTTGGCTCCGGTAGTAGCTGTTATATCGTTAATATCTTTATCTGGATTATACTCAACAATATCACCACCGATCACTTGTCCCTTTAAAGAATGAATAATATTAATAATATTTCTAGTTGATAAGCCTCCAGGTTCAGGGTGTGATACTCCTGGAGCATACGCAGGGTCAAGCCCATCCAAATCTAAAGAAATATATACTGGTCCGGTAAATTGAAGTACTAAATCACTATCAAAATCTTTCATTTCAATAACTTCAACTCCAAATCTATTCACTTGATCTATTTGATGGTCATTTAATGTACGGATTCCAATCTGCACTAATCGTTTTACTAAATTATTTTCCATTATTCGAGCAAATGGTGAAGCATGAGAAAAAGGATTGTTATCAAAATCATCATATAAGTCAGGATGAGCGTCAAAATGGAGAATATTTAAAGAATCATATTTTGCTGAGAAAGCTTCAATAATAGGAAAAGTAATTGAGTGATCACCGCCAATTGAGAGGACATGATTACTTTTTTCTAGTTCTTCTTTAATTATGGTACGAATTTTTTCAATGGCCAATTCCCCATATGGAAGTTCAAGATTATCTAAAATTTTAATTTTTTCAGTATTTCTGCAATTAAACCCATTTTCAGAATAAGCATTTGAAGAATCTGAGGAAAATGCTTCAATGATTTTTTGAGGTGCTTTGGCAGAACCTTTTAGGAAAGATGAATTCTCATCAAAAGGGATACCTAATATTGAGAGCATATTTATTATTCCATTATTTAGTTTGATTTATAAAAAAATTAATGCTGAAATCTATGAATAGATATCTATTATTATTTATATTTGAATATGAGTTCTCTTGTATCAATCATTCTTGGAAATATACTTTTTTTTGNTAGGCACNNTTNTACTTCTTTGGTCNATTAANCGTATTATNGAACGAANAAAGTAAANGTACCNCCATGTANAANCNAANANTNCCCCNTNAAAAAGAAGCAGGACCGNTGGAATCCTGGGAGCGGGGGAACAACCAGTCTTCTTTAATAACGGCCCCACTAAAATCTAATAAAAACTTATCCCTTCATTTATCCTTGGTCAAGTATTATTTATTTTACAATAATATCGATTAAATGTATGCTTGAAAACTTAATAAATATTGATAAATCTATTTTTCGTTTTTTTAATTCGACTACTGCAAATCCATTTTTTGACCTTATAATGCCAATTATTACCAATCAAAACATTTGGGCAATACCTATCCTTNTTTTGATAGGTTACCTTGNAATAAANGGTGGTCGNAAAGGACAAATAACATCAGTAATATTGATAATCGCTGTTTCTTTAGCAGATTATTCATCCGCNCAAGTTTTAAAACCATTTTTTGCCCGCCTAAGACCAAGCCATGAAATGATAGAAGGAATAAGAGTTCTTATGGGTAAAGGTGGTAAATATGGATTTGTTTCCTCCCATGCAGCTAATATTTATTCAGCGGCCGTTGTATTAGGTTATTTCTATCCAAAAAATAAAAANATCTTTTTTACTATTGCTGCACTAGTTGCTTTTAGTCGCGTTTATGTTGGTGTCCATTATCCTGGAGATATAATTTTTGGAGGATTGTTAGGATACGGATTAGCATGGNCAGTTCTTAGCCTATGGGTAATTATCAAGATGAGAGCTTTAAAAAAAGNAAGTAAATGGGTTATTTACTAATTAGGCAATGACCCTTCAGGGGGATTTATTGGATAATCTCCAAACCCATCTTGCTCAGGAGGAGAAATNTCTCCATTTGATTTTTCAAAGCGTTTGATATTATCACTTAGTGCTGCCAAAAAAGCTTTAGCATGCTGAGGTGCCATAATCACTCTTGAATGAACTCTAGCTTTAGTTACTCCTGGCANTATCTTTGTAAAATCCATTACAAATTCTGCTGGTGAATGTGTTACAACAACAAAATTAGCATACTCACCTTCACTAACTTCTTGATTTAGCTCGATATTGATCTGTTGAATATTCTTATCTTCTTTCATAATTATTTTTTGCTCTTTGACTTATCNGCATCTCTTTTATTAAAATCTTCCCACTCCTCTTCTATCCCCTCAAAATCTTCATAACCTTTAATTTCTTCATCTTCTGCTTTTTGCTTATACATTTCCATTTCTTGCTCATATAAGCTAAAAATATCTTTTTTCTTCTCAAAATCATTGGGGTCTACATCTTCCTCATCATCAGGCTCAAGTCGTTCAACATCTTCACTATAGACTGTTTGGTCAAAGAAATCCAAATCTTCAACTAATCCATTAGCCATTAAAAATTCAAGAAAATCCAAAAATCGGCGATCTTTAAGATCTGTTTTACAATTTTTGCAAGTCAGCGACTCTTTAATTTCTATTTCTTCTATGGTCGCTTCACAAGCGGGGCAAATAATACCTTCTAACACTAATTTTTTCCTCTAAAATAGTTGACGAATATAGTTGGGACAATACCACTCGTCAATTACTTTTAAAAATTCAAATAATAATTTTTTGTANGAGTTCTTTTTCTGCTTTGGAAAATTCTTGTCCTCTTCTTTTCTTAACAAGCGTTTCTNTCNCNATAAATTTTTNAATATTTANATTTTTGTGCTTTCCTTTAACAAACCATGTAAATGGCTTTATTGTCTTAGGGGGAAACCCTTCACTCGCAATCATTGATCCTGGTCCAATTACAGTACCCGTATTAAGCAATGTACCAATNGCTGTTTTAACATAATCTCCAATAAAACACCCTATATGAAGTCTATCTGAATCAACACTCTTTCCATTTATTTGAACTTTTACACTAGTATAATTATTTTTTAGATTACTGTTATTCGTGCCCGCCCCCAAATTGACCCACTCTCCTAAAAATGCATCACCTAAATGGCCATCATGTACCTTATTAGCATAGCCCTGCATTATAACTGAATCAACTTCACCCCCAACTTTACATACTGGACCAATCACAGAATTTTTTATTTGAGTTAAGGGTTTAATTATTGTATCNGAACCAATATAAATAGGACCTTCCAAATATGATGGTCCGTAAATCTCCACACCAGAGTCTATTAATACGGGGCCATAAGTTGCATTGATGGTGACATTGGGTTGAATTGTAGCTTTATTAATTAAAATATGATCAGGATTAACNAATGATAATCTGTCGCCATCTTTTTCANCATAAGTATTATTAAAGGTTCCCATTTCATATTCAATCGTATTTGGTATNCAATGGATAATTTNCCACAGGAATTGACAAAGAGTTACATCCACCTCAATTTTATTTTTTATTTGTGGAAGTGATTGAGTTGGNCCTCCCGCATCCAGCCATTCTTTTCCTTGNTTACTATTTAAATTTGCTCCGATACATTGATTTTTATAATAAAAAGCACAACTATCATTGTTAAGCTTGCTTAAAGTATTTTTTCCCCATATGACATTTCCCAGTAACCATAATCCATCATTAATTTCTTTAGGATTTACTTCCAGATTAGGATATTTCTGTTTGGTAAAATCAGCTATACTTTCTCTTACAAAAACAGATATAGTTGCATTGGGGTATAGAAATTGGATTCGATCCAAGAAAGTTTCTGAACCAATTCTAATATCAAAGACCGGTCTTGTTAATGATAATGGCTCGAGATTTAGAGCAGCTTGATCTTCATAAACGTAAATATTCATCCCATACCTAAAATTTGAAATATTTCTTTAAACCCACTTTCAGCTAATTCTGCACCCGTTCTTCTCACCATAATATTATAAAATCCGTCTCCCTCATCGCTATAAAAACCTACTTTTAAAGGAGCTACAATCTCTCCACATAATGTAGCTGAGATAGGAGAAAACTCCTGGTTTAAATCCAATATAGCATCCACCTCGATTTTATTACAGGTAGATATTAATTCCTTATCGGGTAATCCAAATCGGTTTAAATCATCATCAGAATAAAGTATAAAATCATGAAATTCAGTAAGATCTAGTAAATTCCCTACTATTGCAGTACCCAATATTTTCATTTGATCTGCACCTTTGGGCCCCAAAGCATTTTTCATTGAAGCTATAAAACGTTTAGCTAAATCACTTTCCGTGGAATGTTCAGGCAGAATAATTAAAAATCTATCTGGTGATTTACCCTTAGTGGATACGGCTAAACTTTTTGCATTTTTTTTATGCTTAGAGCGAAACCGGTACCACCAAAATGCTGCTTGTGTAGTTTTTGACTGTTCCAAATTGACACGAATGTTAACTGATGTGCTTTCTAATCGAACNGAAAATTGTATTAACTTCTGAACTCTTGAAAGGATAAAATGAAGTGAGCGTCGGAAAAAAAATNCTTTGGGGTGGCCTGGGTTGGGTTCTTGGTGGCCCCATTGGTGCAATTATTGGCTATTCATTAGCTGGATTTACTGGCCAACCGAACTCAAACTACCAGTATACTAGTTACCCCCAAACACAACCTGGTGATTTTATTGTTTCTTTACTGGTTCTATTTGGTGCNGTGATGAAAGCAGATAAGCAAATGTTGAAGTCTGAACTGGATTATGTAAAAGAATTTCTTTCAAAGCAATTTAGTCGTGAACAAGTAAAAAATTTTATGATCCTATTTAAGGATATTAGCAAGCAAGACTACCCATTGCGAGATGTATGCCGGCAAATTACTCGATCAATGGATCATCCGAGTCGATTAGAGCTAATTCATATTTTATTTGANCTTTCTCAGGCAGATGGAAAAATACACCCTGAAGAGATCAAAGTGATCAAAACTATATGCCNATACTTAAATATCAATATAAATGATTTTAATTCAATCCAAGCAATGTTTGTCCGCGANACTCTTTCTNACTACAAAATATTAGGTATCAATAAAACCGCGACNGATAATGATATAAAAAAAGCTTTTCGAACTATGGCAACTAAATATCATCCCGATAAAGTTGGCCATCTAGGAGATGAATTGCGAGTATTGGCTGAAGAAAAGTTTAAAGCTGTAAATGATGCATATCAAAACATTAAAAAAGAACGTAGTTTCAAATAATTGTTTTAAAAAAATGTCGATAGAAAAATCATTATGAATGAAAAGGCTGGAAAGTTTCCTTTCACAAGGGGTATATATCCNAAAATGTACCAAAATAAGCTATGGACCATGCGTCAATATGCAGGATTTACTTCTGCCGAAAANTCCAATGAAAGGTATCATTATTTGATAGATCAAGGAGTTTCTGGCTTATCAATCGCATTTGATCTACCCACACAGATTGGTTATGATTCCGATCATTCTATGGCAGATGGTGAAGTAGGAAAAGTTGGCGTGCCCATAAGTTCTTTATTAGATATGGAAAAACTTTTAAAAGATATTCCATTGGATCAAGTTTCAACATCAATGACTATAAATTCTACTGCAGCTATTCTCNTGGCAATGTATATAGTAATAGCGGAAAAAAAGGATATCCCCTTGAATAAAATTCAAGGGACAATTCAAAACGATATCTTAAAGGAATATATTGCACGAGGAACATATATATATCCTGTNAAACCATCATTACGTCTAATTACCGATATATTTGAATTTTGTTCAGAACATATACCCAAATGGAATACGATTTCTATATCAGGTTACCATATACGTGAAGCAGGATCAACAGCACCTCAAGAATTAGCTTTTACTTTTNCCAATGGAATTGCTTATGTACAAGCAGCAATAGATAAAGGAATGAACGTTGATATATTCGGACCGCAACTATCTTTTTTCTTTAATGCACATAATGATTTATTTACTGAGATTGCTAAGTTCAGAGCAGCTCGGAGATTATGGGCAAAAATCATGAAAAAACGATTCGGCGCGAAAAATAAAAAAGCAATGTTATGTCGATTCCATACTCAAACNGGTGGGTCTACTCTTTCTGCCCAACAGGTTGATAACAATATAGTTCGAACAACTATTCAAGCTCTTTCAGCTGTTTTAGGAGGAACTCAGTCCCTACATACGAATGCGTTTGATGAAGCATTGGCCTTACCAACNGACAATTCCGCAAANTTAGCACTGAGAACTCAACAAATTATAGCACATGAGTCAGGAATTATAAACTATACGGATCCATTAGCTGGCAGTGAGGTTATTGAAAAATTAACAAATGAATTGGAAGAAAATGCTCAGTCAATAATCGATGAAATTGATTCAATAGGTGGAGCAATTCAGGCAATAGATCAAGGCTGGATTCAGAATCAAATATCNAAAAGTGCTTATGATTATCANCAATNAATTGATAATAAAGAACAAANAATTGTTGGCGTAAATACTTTTGTAGAAGATGAAGAACCAATAAAAGAACTTCAAGNAATTGACCATGATCTAGTTGATAAACAGATTAAANAAGTNCATCAATTAAAATCCACACGNGATAATAATGCGGTTCAATTGAAATTAAGNGAGCTCAAATCAGTTGCAAATTCTGAAGATAATTTGATGCCATCAATTATAGAAGCCGTACGAAACAAATGTACACTAGGAGAAATCGCTGATGCTCTTCGTGAATGTTTTGGAGAGTTTAATCAAAGTTAATTGAATTTTTGCTATTATTATTTTACCTTTGACCCTAGAACTTCGGAACAATTACNTATTTAATTAGTTAATAATTCTGAAGCGTAAATAATTTANTTCCACATCCAAGTAAAGGAGGTTTTATGAAAAAATTAAATTCGTTGTTTCTTTGTTTTTTCATTATTTCATGCGGNAAACAAACAGCGCCACCTCTCAATCTACAAGACTCTGAAAAAGAAGACCCTATTGAAAAAATTACACGAGCTGTTTTACCAGAAGCGCCTGAACCAAACTTCNCTACTTTAGAAGCTGCAATAAATGATGTCCCAGAACCGGACCCAGTCCCAGAGAAAGAACCGGTTGTTACTGAAGATATTAAAGATGANCTTAAGGTAGAGCCCATTCTTTATNAAGATTTTGCATGGGAAAAGTATATGGTTGAACCAGGAGATTATTTAATTAAAATAGCAAAAAAGGAATATGGCGATTTTAAAATATGGCGCTATATTTATTCTTGGAATAAGGATGACATTGGTGATAATGCAAATCTTATTTATCCATACAATTTTTTAAACCTTCAAAAAGAACGTCTTGCAGCAAAAACAGCTGAACCNCAGTACTTTGATTACTCTGTGCAAACTGGAGATAATCTATGGAATATAGCTGGAAAACAATATGGTGATGCGAAATCTTGGATTATTCTTCTTTGGGATAATGAAGAACTAATTAAGTCGAATGCTGGTATCCTTAACCCTGGNATGACTTTAAAACTTCGAGAAAAACTAGACCCTAACGCATCATAATACATCATGCTNTTTACTAACCTGGTTCAAACTAATTTAAGAACCAAGTTTTTAGGACAGCATATTGAATATTTTACTCGACTTAAGTCTACAAATGAAGAGGCATGGGAATTAGCTGATAATGGTGCTANATCTGGTACTATTATTATTACAGATAATCAGTTTGGAGGAAAAGGTCGCAATGGTAGAGTTTGGTTGACTGTTCCAAATAAAGGCCTCACCTTCTCAATAATAATAGAAAAAAAAATTCCTGCCAAATTAAGTGGATGGCTTCCCCTATTGGCAGGATTATCTATTAATAAGGCTTTATCTAATTTTGATATAGATATATCATTAAAATGGCCNAATGATATAACCTTAGATGGACGAAAAATAGGCGGAGTTTTGTGTGAGTCAAAAATAAAAGGTGAATTAGTTTACAAANTAGTAATTGGAATAGGTCTCAATATAAATGAGAACAAAGAAGAATTAGATCCATCTCTTGAATCAATTGCAACATCATTACATATATCTTCTGAAAAGATTTTTCAGCGAGAAAGAATATTAGCTCAGATTTTAAATGAAATAGAGCCCGTTATCGAAAAATTTCCTGAAAACATTAATTCGATCCAAACAGATTGGTCTTCAAATTGTAATCATTTAGACAAAAATATTGCATTTAACCATGGTTCTAAAATGATATCGGGCATATTTAAAGGACTCGGGGAAGATGGCTCTGCAATTCTTAAGGTTAATCAATCAGANTTAGAATTTCNTTCTGGAGAAATTCAGTAATCAAAATTGGTGACTTGCTGAGACTTTTATATTGATCTCNTAACCATCAAACTTTTGTTTTAATAAATCAGTTAGCNCTTGCTTACAAATAACAGTTTCTTTTTGTGAAAGGCCTAACTTGATATTTATACCAAATAAGATTACGTGATGATTATCTGTATTTACCACTCGAATATCATGAATGCCAGTAATACGGTCATCGATCTTCTTATCTTCAGTTAAGAAATTCTTCACTTCTTTAACCAGGGGATCATCAGGGTTTACTGGATCCAAATGAACCGTGGGTTCCACACCCATTGCTTTTTCTAATCGACTTTCTATCTCTTCAGAAATATCATGGGCTTCTGCTGCTGATTTTGTTGCATTTATCTCAGCATGAATATTTACAAATCTGTCATGTCCATAACTATGAACTGAAATATCATGAACACCCAAGGCCCCTGGAACGCTTAATGCAATTTTCCGTATTGCATCTAATTCCATTATATCTGGAGGTTTACCTATTAAGTCATCTACAGAATC
>NZWI01000055.1 GCA_002701875.1 Fidelibacterota bacterium | reverse complement strand
GAGCTTTCAAATGAAAAACTTGATTCCAAAAAAAAGATTGTTGGAGATAAATCGTTAGAAGTAGAAAAATATACAAAAGCTTTAGATACAGCAAGAGAAGACCTGCATCTTGTTGATTCAGAACTTATTCAAGTCCATTCTATGCAATCACAATCCATTGACAGTCTTGGAAATTTATGTCAAGAGATTAAGGATATTGAGAAAGAGTTAGATAATCTTGAAAAATCAACTAAAGAGTTAGAGCCAAGTTTAAATAAAGCCGAAAAGCTAATATCAGAATTAAAAAATAAAATAACTGCAGCTTCTAAATCACTAATTACTGTTCAAACTGAAAGAGATAATTTTCAACATAATATTCAGAAATTACGTATAGATCTGTTGAGCTTAGATAATGAGCGTGACACTCTAAAGCTAAAAAGACGTGTTGCAAGAGATACTATTCAAGAATTTCAAAAACGAGACAATGCTATTGCTGAAGAAATTTCTACTCTTAATGAGGAAAAAGTATCTTTGAAAACTAATATTAAAAGAGGGGAAAAGGATTTAAATAAAATTTCATCTCAAATAGTGAAAGATCGATCTGTAATGGAGTTAAAGAAAGAGATAGTCAACGGAACATACCAATCTATGGAGGATATTCAATCTAAGATTCGATCTGAACAACAAACTCGAGAATCATTAATTGAAGAAATGAAGGTAAATGAATTGAAGATTATTGAATTAGAGCAGAAGATAAATATTATAGTTGAGCGAATTCGAGATCGATATGACTTAGAAATACCTCAAAAACTTATCGTTGATGAAGATGTTGATGATCTGGAATTAAGAATAGAAAAAATCCAGAGAAGTGTTGAAAGTATTGGCCCAATTAATATGGCAGTACAAGATGAGATTGAGGACGAACAATCACGTCTTGATACACTTATTGAACAACGTGCAGATCTTGTCTCTTCGGAAGACAATTTAAGGGAAACGATTCAAAAGATAGATAAGGTAGCTCGAAAGAAGTTTCAAGAAACATTTGATCAGATTAAATTGAATTTTGGAAAATTATTTGGATTATTTTTTGAAGGTGGCACAGCTTCTTTGGAACTCATTGGGGATCCAGATCCCCTCGAATCAGATATTTCTATTATGGCACGGCCACCTGGAAAGAAAAATCAAGGGTTAAGGATGTTGTCAGCTGGAGAGAAGTCTTTAACAGCAATAGCATTGTTATTTGCAATTTATCAATATAAACCAAGCCCGTATTGTATTCTAGATGAAGTTGACGCACCTTTAGATGATGTAAATATTCAAAAGTTTAAACGTGTTTTAAATAAATTTGCTGATGATACGCAGTTTATTGTTGTAACTCATAACAAACTCACGATGGAAATAGCCGATTATTTATATGGAGTGACTATGGAACAGAAAGGTGTTTCAAAGTTAGTATCAGTTAAATTTGATGGTGAGGCTTAACTAATAATTTGAATAAATTATAATAAAAAAAGCCCCGAAATCCGGGACTTTTTTTATTAAATCATAGCAGTATAGAAAACTATTTCTTTGTGTATTCCTGCATTTGGCAACTGGGTGGATTCCACATATTTCCTGCTGATTCACATGAAGATTGATCATTATAGTTGGTTTCATTGCCATTATCATCTTCACAGTTAGCGTCGCTTAAAGTATCTAAAATAAACTTATTTGAATCATTAATTTTATAGTTGAAGCATTGTGTTCCATACATACAGATCTGTGAACTGTTTGAATTCCAAGTCATGGCAACCTCTTGACTCTCACCCATAAAACTCAATGTATATATACCTTTGCCATTTGAAGCAAATTCCATTGTTGCTTTTAGTCCAAATGCACTAGCTAAAGCCCAGCCAGTATCATCAATATCGCCAGAGCAATCAGCATTGGCATAGTCACCCATATTAGACAGCTCCCATGTCCCAACTAGAGAGCCACCATCTTCACCATCATCTTTTTCGTCTTCACAACTCATAAGTGCTATCAGACTTATTATGAATATTTTTTTTTTCAACAAAATCATATTTCCTTTTTATACCTTACCATATTGCATAATTTAGGAACCCATTGGTTACTAGTGCTGGCATCTTCACACGCCCTTCTTGCGGTGTGTTCAGTTACCTCATTGTCTTCATCTAAACAGTATGGCTCAGTAATCATATTGATTTTGAAAGATCTATTATTGGGAGCCATTTCATATTTTAAACAATATTCTTTAAAACAAAAAAGTTCTCCAACCTCTTCCCATATAAAATCCGTTTTGCTTGCATCTGGACCAGTTATTATCTCACTGCCTGTACCATCATCTCTAATTTCTAACGAAATAGTGCCCCCTTTGCCTTTAAATCCTCGGAACTCATCATCGTCAATAGTCCCAGTGCAAGTAGATATTTGATATTTTCCCATTTCTACTACTTTCCAAGTACCAATAAAAATGCTATTATTTTCATCTTTTTTTTCTTGGCATGCAAATAGTATCATGCTCAATAATAATATAATCTTTTTCATTATTCCTTCTATGTGATGTCCATTTAAGATAAAGTTACAAAGAATGTTCGGAAAATACTCAATTTTTGAATCGTTCTTTGGTGACAGGACGAAGTAATTTTAAGATATGACTACATCACAAATACGTAATTTTTGTATTATTGCTCATATTGATCATGGGAAATCTACCTTAGCCGATAGATTGCTTGAAGAAACGAAAACGCTAGCTAAGAAAGATATGAAAGCGCAAGTATTGGATAGTATGGATCTTGAAAGAGAAAGAGGAATTACAATCAAAAGTCATCCAATACAGATGAAGTACACACACACGGATAAAGAAAAATACATTTTTAATTTGATTGATACTCCTGGGCATGTGGATTTTGCTTATGAAGTGTCACGTTCACTTGCAGCTTGTGAAGGTGCACTATTATTAGTCGATGCTGCGCAAGGTGTGGAAGCTCAAACAGTAAGTAATACTTATTTAGCAGTTGAAAATGAACTTACTATTATTCCTGTAATCAATAAGGTAGATCTTAATAGCGCAAGAATTGATGAAGTAAAAGGTCAGTTGATTGAATTAATAGGATGCGATGAAGATGAAATAATTTGTGCAAGCGCTAAAAATGGCGTAGGTATAAAAGAAATATTTGATGCAATTATAAATAAAATTCCGCATCCAAAGGATAATTCAGATAAACCTGTTCGAGCAATGATATTTGATTCCCTCCATGATAATTATAAGGGAGCCATTCCATACGTTAGAGTATTTGATGGAGTTATAAAACCTAGCGATACCATACAATTCTTTGCTCATAATACTAAATATGATATATCAGAAGTTGGTCATTTTATCCTAAAACAAGTCCAAGCTAATGAACTTAGGTCTGGAGATGTTGGCTATCTATTGGCAAGTATTCGAGATGTGTCTCATATCCTTCCTGGCGATACAATAACTACTAAAGAGGATACTGCATCGGAGCCACTTCCTGGATTTAAAGAGATTAAACCCATGGTTTTCGCTGGATTATATCCTTCAGATTCTGATGATTATGATCAATTAAGGCTGGCTTTAGAAAAATTAAAATTAAATGATGCTTCTTTATTATTTGAGCCTGAAACCAGTGAAGCATTGGGTTTCGGCTTCAGATGTGGTTTTCTAGGCCTTCTCCATATGGAGATTATTCAGGAAAGGCTAGAAAGAGAATTTGACTTATCATTGGTTACAACAACTCCGAATGTCAGATATAAAGTCGAATTAAAAAATGGTGAAATTATTGATGTAGATACACCTGCAAAAATGCCTCGCACTGGTGAAATTCAATCTATTTTGGAGCCTCATGTATCAGCAGAAATCATTACTCCTAAAGAATTTATTGGGGGTATTATGACTTTGTGTCAGAAAAAAAGAGGATCTTACATTAATACAAATTATCTAACGGCTGATAAAGCCCAGCTGCATTATGACTTACCTCTTGGAGAAATCATCTTTGATTTTTATGATAAATTAAAATCTACTACTAAAGGGTATGCGTCTCTTGATTATCATTTGAAAGATTTTGTTCTTGGCGATTTGAAAAAGCTCGATATTTTGATCAACAATGAGCCAGTAGATGCTTTATCAATTATCACACATTCCGAAGATGCCTACACTCGTGGAGTAGCTTTGTGTTCTAAGTTAAAAGAATTGATTCCTAGGCAAATGTTTGACGTTCCTATTCAAGCTTCTTTAGGGACCAAGGTTATTTCTCGATCTACGGTTAAAGCACTTAAAAAGAATGTGACTGCAAAATGTTATGGTGGGGATATTACGCGTAAGCGCAAATTATGGGAAAAACAAAAAGAAGGTAAAAAGAGGATGAAATCAATTGGTAAGGTTGAGATTCCTCAAGAGGCTCTTTTAGCTGTACTCCAACTTGATTCGGAATAACTTATGAAAAATTCGAGTTATTGGGTGGAGACGCATACTCCTTTATACAGTTTTATTTTTACTATGCCGCTGTTTTTATTATATGAAATAGGTGTATTTACAATTTCCGCGAGCAACTTACCTTTATTAAGAAATGGTGCCGATGTTCTAATGCGTCAAATTATGGAAGTCTTTGGTATCTATGGTGTATATGGATTTAGTGGTACTTTTCTTTTTGGATTTATTATAGCATTTTTAAGACAGAAAAATTCACTTATGACATCATCAATTAAAGGGGAATATTTGCTGACCATGTTATTTGAAAGTATAGGCTGGGCAATTGTGCTAACAATATCTATGATATGGTTTCCCTATCTGTTAATGGCTGGAAAAGATGGAATATTAATTCAACAATTTGTTCTTGCCATAGGCGCAGGGATTTATGAAGAATTTGTATTCCGAGTTATATTGATAACTGGAATGATCTATGTGCTGGGATTTGTATTTCAATGGACTAGCTTAGCTAAAAAAGTAGGGGCAGTATTTATTTCTGCTATTCTTTTCTCTATTTTTCATTTTATTGGCCCCTATGGCGATAGTCCTCAAATAGATTTATTCTCAATACGTTTCATGGCTGGCTTAATCCTAGGAACTATTTATGTTATTAGAGGATTTGGAGTTACTGCATATACCCATACGATTTATGATTTATTTGTTTTGACAAAGTTTACGACTTCAACGTAATTATTAATTTTTATATCACTAAATTTGAACTCTTTATTATGGGGGATTAATGCACATGAGACAATATTTATTTATTTTACTTTTCTTGAGCGCATTGAATGCCCAGAATTCATCATTTAATTCTTTTGATGTAGTAATATATCCAGAATATTATTTTGAAGGTATTATGGCGGAAGTAGATGCTGAAGTTGAAGAAAATAAATTTCCTTTAACTTTAAGAATGAATATCCCATCTAGTTCTGATAGTGTTTTCTTTGTGGGTGGAACTCCTTCTAATGATTCTAATGTAAAAACTCTATCAATTCTTAAAGAAGGAAAAGCCTCTTCAATTGAAGTAGATGTTCTTGAAAGTAAGTTTAGACTTTTTATTTTCTATGATTTGGTAAAGAATAAAGATGAACGATCAGGATCTTTTGAGCTGAGATTAAATCATTCTATTGATGATGCGCATATAATGGTCCAAGAACCATTGGTAGCGGAAAGTTTTACTTTTTCTGAGAATGATGCTGAATCCTTTCAAGATCAGCATGGTCTTAATTTTAAAAGAATTCATTTAAATAATTATAAAGCAAATACAAGTAAGACAGTTACTTTTGACTATAGAAATCCATCAGGAGATATATCAATCAATGTGCTTCAAAATAGACTGTCAAATGATGAAAGTATTAGTAGTCCTCCAGAAGTGAACTCTTCAATTACTCCACCAATACGTCATAAATTACCCCTATGGCAGCCACTATTGGTTTTAGGCCTTGTTGCAATAGTAGTAGCTTGGATGTTTTCAGTCCAGTTAAAAAAAGAAAAAGCTGGTGTTGAAAAAGTGTCCACAACTGTTAATAAAAAGGGAGGATTTTGTACTCATTGTGGTAAATCAGTGCAATCAAAGAACAAATTTTGTGCTAATTGTGGAGGAAAGTTATAAATGTATCCAATAATCTACGATTTTGGGAATATCAATCTTTTTGGGTTCAATTTTCACCCAGTTATCAATTCATATGGTTTTATGCTGATGACGGCTTTTTATCTCTGTTATTTTTTTCTAAGTAAAGATCTTAAGCGATTAGGCTATGATTCGAATTTATCTGGTGATATGGTTTTTGCAGCTGCAGTTGGAGGAATCGTAGGCTCTAAAATTTATTATCTTATTGAAAATTTTGATCGGGTTAAAGCTGACCCTTCAGGAATGATTTTTTCTGGTGCTGGACTAGTATTCCTTGGTGGATTGATGGGGGGAACTTTAGGAGTGACCTATGTAATTAAAAAAAATAATCTTGCTTGGTTAAAATTCGCTGATATAGTAGCTCCTCTATTAATTCTTGGATATGCAGTTGGTAGAATTGGATGTATTTTAGTAGGCGACGATTATGGCTTGCCTACCCATATGCCATGGGGGATTGAACTCCCTAATGGGTTACCACCATCAACTTACAGTGTATTTCAAACTTATTATCCATGGGTTAACCTATCAGGTTTTGATCCGGGTGTATTGACAGTTCATCCTACGCCGATATATGAAACAATTCTTGGGTGTTTTATCTTTTATTATTTATACCAAAAAAGAACGTCTGTAATTGTAAATGGAAATTTATTTTTTACTTATTTGATATTGGCCGGCGTTGAAAGATTTTTCATTGAATTTTTAAGAGTGAATGAAAAATATTTGTTGGGTATGTCTGGTGCGCAATTAATCTCTATAGTGATGATTGGTATTGGGACTTGGTTCTTATTACACCCTGTTTACCATAGTCAGGAATCTTCATCTGAGTTATAGTCAGCTTTTTCTTTATTTATTATTTGCTGGATTAGTTTCATCTCAAACTACCTTAGAGGTAGGAAGGTTTGATCTTAGACAAAGTGTTATAAAACCTGATTTTAAACCTGAAATATTTGCTCACTCAGCAAAAGGTTATATTTTTCTTGATATTGATAGTCGTCAAATAGGATTATGGTCTTCAGATTCCGTTAAACTTAGAGGTGGTTATGGAACTAATAAGTCGGGATTGTTTGATCCTGTAGACCTATTATCAAATCAATTAGACAATTATATATTAGATGGAACAAAAAGTGAAATTACTCGATTTGACAATGAGTTGAATTTTGTCCAAACTTTTTCACTCCAGAAAGATGAGCCGATTTCACCTCAATTATTTTCTATTGATTCTAGACAAAATTTTTATTTTTATTCATTAGAGACCAATAGCATTTATAAAACTAGATCACTATCTAGTCAATTTGATTTATTCCTTGATTTATTAGATGCGGGAATAAATAATGATTGCATATCTGATTTTGAATTCAATTATAAGGATCAATTTGTGTTGTTAGTTGATTGTTTGAGTGAGCTTTATCTTTTTTCTCGCTCAGGAAAATTGATTAGACGATTTGGGATAAAAATAGATGACCCCATAAAAATAATTGAGATTGAAGGATCTTGGTTAATATTAAACAAATATGGAATGGCTCAATTCTTTGATAAAGATCCCTTTAATTTGAATATTGGTGAATTAATTGTTTTAGATGCCGTTGTTCATGAAAATAAGCTTCATCTATTAACTGAATCAGAATTAATCATTTTTGATTTTGTCAATTCTCAATAAAAATATTCTATTAGTTTCAATAGTTTCTTCTCTATTGGGACAAGATTCAACTAAAATGATTATAGGTAAGCAAATTGGCCCCATCCTTAATGATTTGCCTGTCCTTGACAGTCTAATTATTGTGAATAAAGACTCAAGTTCAATGGATTTAATGCAGTCAACTGCTATTGCGAAGGCACCTTCTTACCCAATCAATGCATCCGGTACATTCTTTAGAGGATTAGAGATAAGTAGTCAAGGTACAGGCATATTAAACGGAGGCTTGCGGTTTCAAATCGCAGGTAAGTTAAATGACCAAATTCAAGTGTCAGGTATAGTTACTGATGAAACTTTACCGATTCAACCGGATGGAACGACAGCATCTTTAGATGAGCTAGACAAAATCTTTTTAAAAGTTTCACACCCTTCGGGAGAATTACTTGCTGGCGATATAACCATTACAAATAACAGTGGCAAATATAATAGAGGTAACAAAAATATTGTGGGGATAACAAATAATATCAATAAAGATAATGTCACCGTAAGTACTACTTTTGGTCAAAGTAAGGGTAAATATAATCGGTTGGAAATCAAGGGGAGAGATGGTCATCAAGGACCTTATTTTTTAACATCAGATGATGGTATGAGAAATGTTATTATTTCAGCGGGTTCAGAATCAGTATGGCTAAATGGAATCGAAATGAAAAGAGGTCAAGATCGTGATTATATTATCGATTATACTTCAGGAGAACTAACATTTACACCTCAGCACTTGATTTATTTTGATTCCGATATTGATATAGAATATCAATATAATGAATCAACTTACAAATCAAACTATTTAGAGACAGATATAAGCGGAAACTTTAATGAAAAAATAAGTTATAACCTGACTTACATGAATGAAAAAGATAATACTGTAGGTTCAGTATTAACGGGTGATCAGATGTCAGCATTTAAATCAATTGATCTCGTATATCAGTCAGGAGTCAGTCAAGATTCTTTAGGTGATTATGAATTGATACAAGATATATATTATTATAATCCTAATGCAATTTCATCTAATAATAGATATATGGTCACATTTAGTATTGATCCTCAAGGATTATATGTAAGAAAGATATCTATGCAAAATCGGATATATTATGAGTTTATTGGTAGTGGGAATAACGATGATAATATTGTTCGATATTCTCCTGGCCGTACTTTGAAATCTCCAGAAAGTCATCAACAATTACAGTTTAACTCTAATATTAATTTTCGAAAAGGAACGTTACTTTTTGCTGAGAGTGCATTTACAATGCAAAATAACAATATTTTATCAAAAGGGTCTGACGCTCAATCAAATGGCAACGCATTTCGGATAGGTTTGGATCAAAGTCAATTTAATATTGGCAAAGTAGATATGAGCTATAGTGTAGAGTTCTGGCAAAATTCTGAGGGGTTTAAGAATTTCACTAGAGATAGAGAGGTAAATTTTAATGAATCTTGGGATATATTAAAACAGAATGAAGACACCCATGAATCTATGTTTTCATTGATGTCTCATTTCAATCTTGGACAAGAATTGAAAAGTAAAATTCAAGTGTCTCGATTTGAACAGGACAATATTCAAAAAGATCGACAAGAATTAAATTTGGATTATTATGGTAAATTTCTTAAAACCGCAAAACTTAGATTAAATCAAGTGCAATCTGAAGTTGATTTTCAAGAAGTTGGTGGTGAATTGATCTTTTTAAAAGGTTTTGCAAATCCTTTTATTTCTTATGGGCATGAGATGCGTGAGAAAGAATATCGATTTGATGATATGCTTATAGGGATTAATTATTCTAAAAGTTATTGGTTCTCCTCAATAGGATTAGGTAAGAGAAATGATTACATCTTTTTAAAAGAAAATAACTATCTGATGGAAGAAGCTAAATCTGGACAATATGTCCAAATGGATATCAAATCCTCTAATTCTTCAGGGTGGCGACACGCTTGGGTTTATCGTCAAAGAATCCAAAAAAATAACAAGGATCGCAACCAAGAAAGTTTTAATTCATTAAGAGGATCGGTTAATTATAGAACTAAAAAAAGTCCACTTAAGATGGATTTAATACTTAATGCTCAGAATGCTTTACATGAAACTAGAGCTATTATTTATGATTCATTGGGAATTGGCTTAGGGAATTATCGATATGATCCAGCATTAAATGAATATATCCAAGATGAAAATGGCGCTTATATTTCACATACAGTTTTTACTGGCGAGCATCAAGCCGGTTTTCGGATGGATGGGTTAACGCGCTTATTAGTTGACCTATCCAAAACAAATAATGTTAAGCTGAATCCATTTATGTATCGATTTTTGCACCGTTTAGATTTTCATGGTCCAATATATGGATGGAGGGGTTCATTGAGTAAAAACGGTGTACAATTATATCAAAGTATACAAAGACATGAAATAATTCATCGGGAAAAAGGTCAATCTAGCCGTCATAGATTTTGGTATGAAAATCGTTCATACTTTGGTGGGCTTGATCCTCGGGGGTGGGAGAAAAGGTTGTATGCCAAGTCAGTTGGGGAGTCGCAAGTATTTATTAAAAATTCTAAATACCTTATCTTTCGTGGGGATTTGCATAATTCTAACGTTACATCTGAAAATAATAGAATCATTGATCGATCTATATCTGGGTTTACATCTGAATTTGGATTAAAAGAAAACAAAATAGGTCGTTTCCAATGGGATTCTCGATTAATCTACTATAAAGATAAAATTTTTTTAGAAGATCATGAAGCAATGAATGTAAGCGCTTATGGCTTAAAAACTTCTTGGTTACGGTTTATTGGTAAAGATGGTCGACTCGAAGGAAACATCGATTATTTTTTTGCAGATGGTTCTTCAAAAATGCCACCTGAATCTCTAAATGGAATTGCCAATGGGAAAACGATAAAAGCAAATTTCACGACTTCCATCTTATTGGGACGATCTCTATCATTGAATGGAACAATATTTTATTTGGATAATTTACGTTATAGTGAATTTTTTAAAATTCAGGGAGAAATCCGTGCCCATTTCTAAAATATATTTATTTATTTTTTCTTTTATCATAGCTAATTCTCAACAAATTGAATCACAACTCTATAATGATCTTTATTCAAAAGGACAGTGGGGTAGTTATTATATTTTGAATTCAGATGGATCATATAAACATTTCATCGAAGCTGTACCTATTGACTCAGTGCACTTAATTAGTGATGATGTTTTGAATAATAGGGTATTAGACCGTCTATTTGGCTCAATAAAAGGCCTTTCTAGCGCTAATCAAGTTCATCGCCAATTAAACTCAATTGAAGACGCTTATCCGTTTTTACATGAATCATCGACACTTTCATTTGCAAAGTATGAAAACACAAAGGTGGCAGCAGTTATTGAATTTGATCCGATATTTAAAAGTCATGCTGGAGGGATTTTTGGAGCAAGTAGAGATAAAAATGGAGAATGGATTGCTACTGGCGAGTTTGATCTCCGTTTAGAAAATATAAGAAATCAAGGATCTATTCTAGATCTATCTTGGCGACAACCAGATTCACGCTCTCGATTTCTTAATATTTCGTATGAAACTCCAAATCTATTAACATTGCCAATTGGTACAATTTTTGCTTTTNATCAAGAATTTTATGAAAANAGTTTTTTTATTGAATCAAATTCTGCATTTATTACTGTGATAGGCCCATTTGGTCAATGGAAGATTGGAGGTAAAAGCGAAAGGAGTAGAGACCTTCATTTAGATCAGCAGTTTGAATCGCAAATGGGAGTGTTTGGATTGAAAGGAGATAGGCGCAATAGTCGATGGCTTCCTTATAGGGGGTCCTATTGGGAATGGAATCTTAGTTATGGCAAGCTAAATGATTTTTCAGGAACGACACAAGTTGCCGAGGTATATTTTAATATTGAAAAATATAGATCATTAAATCAACATGTCTTATTTTTTTCATTCTTAGGTCATAGAAATTGGATTGATGGTCGATCCTTAAGCTCATCTAAAATGATTAAGTTTGGAGGTTCAAAACGGTTAAGAGGATATCATGATAATCAATTTTCTTCAGACTGGGTGGCAATACAAACTACGGAATTCATTTTTGGACCTCTAAATCGAACTCAAATCTTTTTATTTACTGATATTCCTTTTACATCAGAGCAAAAAATTAAACCTGGATATGGTATCGGTATTCGCCAATATAATGGATCTCTATCATACAATATTTCTTTGGGCTTCCCAGGAAGATTTTCAAATGGAAAGATCCATATATCATTTATAACAGATCTATAAATATTTTGTTGAATCAGTATTATATGGAATTTGACATGCATAGCCCTAATTTTCAATTACTTGTTTATGAATAATATAATATTTAAGTGTTTTTTGATTTCAATCTTTGTTTTTTATGGATGCGAGATTGGAAAGCCTCGAGCTGATGGAGCGGATAATGAGTTAGTTTTGGTAACAGCTTTTGAAAATCGTGAGGACATTCAAGTGGTAATTTCCACTATTTTCAATGATACACTATACTCACCTCAACCAGAGCCCTTTTACAAAATAGTATGGGTAGATCCAGAAAATTTTAATGATATAAAATTCCATGTAAATGTCATTGTTGCAGCACTTGGCAAAGATCCAAAAAATAAAGGGGTTAGGTTAGTCAAAAAGTTGCTCACCGCTGACCAATATAGATCTACAATGGAAAGTGATAATCATCTTATTTTTTCAAAAAATGTTTTTTCACGTGATCAGAATTATCTCATAATCAATGGATCAAATCAGGAAAAATTAATTGAAAAAGTTAAAGATCAAGGTCTCTGGCTTAAAAAGCAATATGATGATTTATTATTTAAAAGACAAAGTGTTCACCTCTTCGAAGGGTCATCTCGACAAAAAGAGCTAGAAGAATCCCTACTTGAAAAATACAATTGGACGCTAAAGATTCCTTGGGGGTATACGATAATTCGCGATAACGCTGAAGAGCAGTTTTTTTGGATGGGCAGGGATATGCCCTATCGATGGATTGCAGTTCAATGGAAAGATGGATTGGCTTACTCGGATTCAGCGTCTGTAAGCTCTTATATAAAGACATTGCCCACTAAGCATTTTGAACATATCCAATACTCAGATTATTTATTGAAAATTGAGCCAGTAACTTTTAATAAATGGGGAGCATGGAAGATTACTGGGCTGTGGGAAAGTATTAAAGAAGCACAGGGCGGCCCATTTATATCATATCTGTTTTACGATGAAACCACTGATAGGTCATTTTTTATTCATTCTATGATATTCCATCCTGGGCAGGATAAATTTTTGCTCCTAAAGCAAGTTGATATTGTTGCACATTCATTTGAAGTAAGGACAAATAATTAAGATGAAAACTGTCCTAATAACTGGTGCATATGGTCAATTAGGTGAGGCATGTAGAAAACACTTAAAAAATAATTTTAATATAATCATGAGTGGAATTTTACCAGTAGATAATGGTGTTAAACTTGACATCACATCTCAAAATTCTGTTACAAAAGTTTTATCGGAATTGAGTCCCGATGTGATTTTAAACTTAGCTGCATTAACTGATGTTGATGAATGCGAATTAGATCCAGAAAGCGCACATAATATCAATGTCAATGGAGTGAAAAACTTATGTAGTGATTTTAGTGGCCATTTCATCCAAATATCATCGGATTATGTATTTGATGGTGAAAGTGGACCTTACTCTGAAAATGATAAAACCAATCCTGTTTCAGTATACGGTAAAACTAAACTTGATGCAGATAATTGGCTCGTTGAAAATTATCCTAGATTAACTATTATCAGAACAAATGTAGTATATAGTTATACTAGGCGAACTCAAGCAAGTTTTTTGAAATGGGTAGTTAACTCATTGGAAAACAAAAAACGAATAAAAGTAGTTAATGACCAGTGGAATAATCCTACATGGACAGAATCCCTTGCAGAGGTCACATATAAAATGATTAAGAATGAACTATTCGATTTATATCATTATGGAGATAGAGATATTTTAAATCGATTTGAATTTTCTTTACTGATTGCTAAAGTATTTAACCTTGATTCTTCATTGATTTCACCCATCTCAACTGATCAATTAAATCAACATGCTCCTAGACCTAAAAAAAGTGGATTACTAACAAATAAAATTGAATCCAAACTAGGAATCATACCTAAATCAGTTGAAACTTGTTTAGAACAAATTCGTAAACAATTCTTAAAATGAAAACACTTATCATATCACCTACCTATAATGAAAAAGAGAATATTGCGACAGTAATACAAGAGGTATTTAAGCGTGATCTTAATTACCATATGCTAATCGTTGATGATAATTCACCTGACGGGACTGCTTCTATTGTAGAAAAGCTGCAAGAATCTTATCCTAATCTACATCTACAGATTAGGAACAAAAAACATGGTTTAGGTAAGGCTTATATTTCTGGTTTTAAATGGGCATTAAGCAAGGATTATGATGCAATAGTACAAATGGATGCTGATATGTCTCATCACCCAAAAGAAATAAAGAAAATGACCCAATTATTAAAAAAATATGATCTTTCAATTGGTAGTAGATATATTGATGGTATTAGCGTTGTTAATTGGCCAATTCGGAGATTGATATTAAGCTATGGTGCTAATGTATATTCGCGTATCGTTACAGGAATGCCAATAAAAGATGCTACGGGAGGTTTTAAAGTTTGGCGCAAAGATGTTCTAGAATCAATTGATTTAGAAAAAGTAAGATCATCAGGTTATTCATTTCAAATTGAAATGAATTTTAGAGCATGGATCAAAGGTTATAAATTAATTGAGCACCCGATTATATTTATTGATAGAACTGTTGGGCAATCAAAAATGAGTAAATCAATAATGTTTGAGGCTATTTGGATGGTATGGCGTCTACGAATTTGGCGTATTTTTGGATGGAATAAATAACTTTTTCTGATGCTAATAGCTTAAATTTCTAAACTAAATAAAATTTATGGCAGATTATTACTTAGACTTTGAAAAATCAATTAAAGAAATTGATTTAAAGATTTTGGAATTGGAATCTGAAGGTTCTTCAGACGACAACTCGGAATTGTTATCATTGAAAACAAATAGAGAGACAATATTAAAAGAGATTTATTCAAATCTTACTCGATGGCAACGCGTCCAATTGGCGCGACACCCACAACGGCCTCTTTCTCTAGATTATATTAATTATATGGCACCTGATTTTATTGAACTTCATGGAGATCGATATTACGGTGATGATAAGGCAGTAATCTGCGGAATTGCGACATTGGGTAAGCAAAAAGTCGTGATTATCGGGCAACAAAAAGGGAAGAATACAAAAGAAAACCTTTTGAGAAATTTTGGTATGATGCGCCCTGAAGGATATAGGAAAGCGCTAAGGATTATGAAACTAGCTGAGAAATTCAATTTGCCAGTAATTACATTACTAGATACTCCTGGGGCTTATCCAGGAATTGGAGCAGAAGAGCGAGGGCAAGGAGAAGCAATTGCTAGAAACCTATTGGAAATGTCCAAACTTGAAGTCCCTATAATTTCAATTGTTATTGGTGAAGGCGCGAGTGGAGGTGCTTTGGGTATTGGTGTTTGTGATAGAATGATAATGCTTGAGAATACTTGGTACTCAGTTATTAGCCCTGAGGGCTGCGCATCTATTCTATGGAGGGATGCTGCAAAAGCACCTGATGCTGCTGATGCAATGAAAGTTATGCCTGATGACCTTAAAAAGATGGGAATCTGCGATAGGATTATAAAGGAGCCTTTGGGTGGTGCTCACCGCGAATTTGGTAAAATAGCTGCAAAAGTTAAAAAAGTCATACTAGAAGAAATTGATTCAATTAGAAAAAATAATACAAATAGTTTTTTAGATAGTCGAATAGAACGGTACGATAAAATGGGTATTTTTTCAGAGTCTTGATGATTACGTTTGATTATCATACTAAAGTCTATTATAAAGATATTGATCAGATGGGAGTCGTCTATTACACTCGGTATTTTGAATATTTTGAGGAAGCTCGTACAGAGATGCTTGCAGATATTGGTCTAGTTGTTAGTGAAATTGAGAACAAAGGTTATTATCTTCCTGTTGTTTCAGCAAACTGCAATTATAAAGAAGGCGCTCACTTTGAAGATGAGATCATTGTTAAAACCGAAATAAAAGAAACTCCTAAAGCTCGCCTAAAAATCGAATATGAGGTCTTGAGGGAAAAAGATAATCATTTCTTAGCNGATGGGTATACTATTCATGGTTTTATAAATAAAGAAGGCCNCCCAAAACGNCCNCCAAAATTTTTGNTANATGCCATTNATTCCCTTATNTCTGATTNATAAGATATACTCCAANAATTGCNAATCCACCTCCAANGNTTGTAGATAAAGCCAAGGGCTCTCCTAANAATAANACTGAANATCCTACAGCACTTATTGGCACTACATACATAAATGATGATGTTTTGTGTGAACCTATATTCATAGTNGCAAGAAAAAAGATTGTNGTTCCGAACCCTAATGAAAGAGNTGATATAACAAGAAAGTTTATCCAAAAAATCCAATCAAAACTGAAAACATTCATTATTGATGATAAGGGTGTAATTGGCAATACTATAATAATTGCTACCAAATAAAGCCAAAGGCTAAAGTTAACTGCGTTTAACTCTGATTTAGCTTTTTGAGTGCAAATAGTGGCACCCGCCCATACTACAGCAGCAATAATAAAATATAGATTTCCAGAGTTGGATAAATCTTGAAAGTTGAACTTCCAGATTTCTAATAATATCAATCCACCAATTATGCCGAAAAGAATACCAATTATATCTTTTTTATGTACCTTTTGATTAAAAGTAGCAATTGCCAATATTAATGTAACTAAAGGGCTTAAAGTTGGTACTATAACACCACCTAATCCAGCCATACCAATCTGCGTTCCTTTTAAATAGTTATAATTATATCCCACAAGACAAATTGCGGCTATCAAAACGTATCGAAATGATTTTCTTGGAAAATTAGCATTTATTTTTAGTAAATGCATGATCGGCAGCATTGTCATAGCTCCGATTACAAAACGCCAGAACATCAAAAGATCTGCATCCGCATATCTTCCCACGATTTTTGCGCTCGGCCATGATATGCCCCAAATAAACATTGCCATGACTAGGGCTATATATAATTTGGTTGTTGAATTAAAAGTGATTGACCAAGTGCTATATTTTGACATTTATACAAATCCGTCCATTGGGAATGATTGGAATATAATTGTAATTTTCTCACTTAATTACTATCATTATAAAGGAATTTATGGCTGGTCATAGTAAATGGGCTAATATCAAGCATAAAAAAGCCGCTCAAGATGCAAAAAGAGGTAAGGTATTTACTAAAATTATCAAGGAACTAATGGTTTCTGCAAAAATTGGTGGAAGTGATCAAGAAGCCAACCCGCGCCTGAGACAAGCCATTTCATCGGCTAAAGCTGCCAATATGCCAAATGATACCATGATGCGTGCAATTCAAAAAGGCGCTGGTGAACTTGAAGATGTAAATTATGAAGAAACTACTTATGAAGGGTACGGCCCTGGAGGAGTGGCTATTATGATAGATGTAATGACGGATAATAAAAATAGAACAGTTGCTGAGATACGTCATCTTATGTCAAAATATGGTGGAAATCTCGCAGAAAATGGATCTGTATCATGGATGTTTGAAAAAATGGGCCAGATCACTATTTCAGCAGATGATTATGATGAAAATCAAGTTTTTGAAGAAGTCCTTGAAATAGGAGCTAATGATTTTAGTACGTTAGATAATGCATTTATAATTACTTCGGATCCATCGTCAACAGTAGATATTGCAGACACAATGATTCAAAAAGGATATAAAGTGATTTCTTCTGGAGTTGAGATGATACCGAAGAATACTTTGAAAGTAAAAGGCGAGGAAGAAAAAAAACTAATGAATCTTGTGAATCTGCTTGAAGAACATGATGATATTCAAAATATATATTCTAACTTCGAGCTTGAAGATGCGGATTAATTATTAAATTTTTATCAACCTTAATGTCAAATATTCAAAGAATAATTGGTGTAGACCCTGGATTAAATACAACTGGATTCGGAATAATAGATGAAAAAAAAGGTCAAATCAGTTTAATCGCATATGGGACTATAAAGCCACCAAATAAAGAGTCTCTTCCAAATCGGTTAGAATATTTGAATAGCCATATGAAAGAATTATTGAAAAAATTCGATCCTATTGCCATGGCGATTGAGGATACTTTTCACAGTATAAATGTGAAATCAACTCTTTTACTGGGGCAAGCAAGAGGGGTTCTCCTTTTAGCTGCGGCTTCAATGGGGATTCCATCTGCTTCATATGCACCTCGCAAAGTAAAGCAGTCTATTACTGGCAATGGGGCTGCAGATAAGAAACAGTTGCAATACATGGTTCAGCAAATATTAAAAATGGATAAACCACCAAGTCCATTAGATGTTTCAGATGCATTAGCTATTGCTTTATGTCATGTTAATCAAAATAAATACTTATGAGTTTAATAGATTCAATATCAGGAATACTTTTTGGAAAAAATCCAACAGAAGCAGTTATAGATATTGGAGGAATCAGATTTCGAGTCAATATTTCTATTTCAACTTATGAAAGCTTGCCTGACTTAAGTGAGCAAGTTGAGATTTTAACATATTTACATGTAAAAGATGATATCCTTGATCTTTATGGCTTTAGGGATTTATCTGAAAGATCACTTTTTATGAATTTAAACATGGTTAGTGGGATTGGACCTCGATCAGCAATGAATATTTTATCTGGGACTAATCCAGAAGAATTTAAGAAACAAATTGTGGCTGGAGATGTTAAGTCACTTACAGTTATTCCTGGTATTGGTGCAAAAACCGCAAAAAGGATAATTGTAGAATTAAAAGAGAAATTTGAAGCAGATACTAGTAAGAACGATGATCTTGGATTCATTGATGATAATATTGATAGTGATTTGATAAATAATGTTAGTAGTGCTTTACAATCTTTGGGCTATAAACAAGCTCAAATTAATAATACGATAAAAGAACTAGATAAGCTTGGGGAATTCTCGGGTACCATTGAAGAGGTTATTCGAAAAGCATTATCAAAGATGATTTAAAGATAAAAAGATGAACTATGCTAAACAAATAGCAAACTTGGGTACCGAAACTGCTTTTGCTGTATCAGCTCAAGCTCGAATTTGGGCTGACAAAGGTAATAAAGTTTATCCATTCCACTTAGGAGATATAAACCTAAAAACTCCCCAAAATATTGTAGAAGCCATGATAAAAGCTGTAGGCGATGGTAAGACAGGTTACTGCCCATCGGAAGGTATTTTGCCATTGCGCGAAGCACTAGCTAATGATGTGGGGCAAAGAAGAAATGTAGTTTATTCTCCAGAAAATGTAGCAGTGCAACCGGGAGGGAAGCCAACTATTGGAAAATTTATTGCTGCCGTAATGAATCCTGGCGACGAAGTTCTTTACCCGAACCCTGGCTATCCAATTTATGAATCTCAGATTGAATACCAAGGAGGAAGAGCGGTTCCTTATAGTTATATCGAGACAGAAAGCGGATTTGACATAGATATTGAAAAATTAAAAGCATCTATTACAAATAAAACAGTAGCTATTATATATAATAATTACCAAAACCCTATTTCAGCAGAATCATCAAAAGAAGAGATGGAGCAAATAGCCGATATTGCTATATCAAATGATCTTTGGGTATTATCAGATGAGGCATATTTTGAAATGATTTATGAAGGTAAGTCGAGATCAATTGTTGAAATACCCAATATGAAAGAAAGAACAGTTATTTTGTATACATTTTCAAAGAAATTTGCTATGACTGGCTGGAGAGTTGGTGCGTCTATTGGTCCGGAAAAAATAATAAAAATTATTTCTAAGCTCAATATAAATGCAGAATCATGTACAACTCATTTTATTCAAGGGGCTATGATAGAGGCACTTACTGGTGATATGAGCGGTTCTAAAGAAATCTTAAGTAAACTTAAGAATCGAAGAGACGTAGCTGTCTCAGGGCTTAATGCAATTGATGGTATTGATATCTCAAAGCCACGATGTACTTTTTATTTATTTCCAAATGTAACTTCAATTATGAAGAAAAAAGGGTTCAGTACGATTGATCAGCTCCAAATAGGTGCTTTAGAGAATGCAAACGTATCCTTTTGTACTCGGAATCATTTTGGTCGACCTCAAGATAATGAGGTCGACTTTTTTATTCGATTTGCATACTCAGGTATTTCTGCAGAAGATATTGATGAAGGATTAAAGAAATTGAAAACATATTTTGAATGATTTATGAAAAAAACTCCTCTTTACGGAAAACATGTAAGCCTTGATGCGAAGTTAGTGGACTTTGCGGGTTATAAAATGCCAATACAATATCTAGGCATTAGTAAAGAACATAATGCAGTTCGTCAATCAGCAGGAATTTTTGATGTTAGTCATATGGGAGAAATTATTATTTCAGGTCCTGGAGCCGAAAGTTACCTTAATTTTATAATGACCAATGATGTTTCTTCTCTGGAAGCTTGGCAAGTTCAATATTCTGCAATGTGTTTTGAAGATGGTGGTGTAGTTGATGACTTACTTATTTATCGTTATCCAGAATATTTTATGCTTGTTGTAAACTGTTCAAATCTTGAAAAAAATTTTGATTGGCTAATGGCTCATAAGCGAGATGATGTTAATATAATTGATTTAAGTGAAAAAATTGGACTTATTGCCCTCCAAGGACCAAAGTCTCGTCAAATAATTGATCCACTAGTAGATATTAATATTAATAAAATGAATTATTATAGGTTTGCAGTTGCCACCATAGATGGGTTCCCCTGTACTCTAGCTAGAACAGGCTACACTGGTGAACTTGGTTTTGAAATTTATGCAGATAATGAAAATATAGTTCGTATTTGGGATAAGCTTATTAATAAAGCTTCTGCTCCAATTATGCCAGTTGGTCTTGGATGCCGTGATACGCTTCGTTTAGAAATGAAATATCCATTGTATGGAAATGATATTGATGATAGGACAAATCCTATTGAAGCAGGTCTTGGTTGGATTGCAAAATTGGATAAGAAAGATGACTTTATTGGCAAGGAAGCTCTACTGTTACTTAATGGAGCGTGCGACCGTTCTTTAGTATGCATTCAAATGATTGATAGAGGTATACCTAGGAAAGGTTATAAACTTTTAAAGAATAACACTATTGTTGGACAAGTAACTAGTGGGACTCAATCACCATCCTTGAAAATTGGAATTGGTCTAGCTTATGTTACGAATGACTTTGCACAATCTGGGACTAACCTTTCTCTTTTAGTTAGAGATAAAGAATTAAAGTGTAAAATAGTAGACTCTCCTTTTTATAAGAAAGGTACTTTGAAAAAGTAAAATTTGTATGAAAGAACGAAGATTAGAAATATTAGGAATTCTAATAGTTGCAGTCTCCTTATTAGTCATTATCAGTTTGTTGGGTTATAATTCAAATGAAGACCCTGGCATTTCTCCTAATGTAAGAATTGAGAACCCTTTAGGGATTTTAGGTTTATGGATTGCCTATTATTTTATAAAG
The DNA here is from genome assembly GCA_002701875.1 of Fidelibacterota bacterium. Taxonomy (GTDB): domain Bacteria; phylum Fidelibacterota; class Marinisomatia; order Marinisomatales; family TCS55. Next base: position 6,376 of record NZWI01000055.1, on the reverse strand, counting down.
CTAGGTTTTGGTTATATGTCATTTGTATTGCCTATACTTGGAATAATTTGGGGAGTATGGTTTTTTACTCATAAAGATTTTGATGCTATAAGTCGTTTATCTGGATATGTTGTTGGAGCAATGATTTTGTCATCTATTAGTTTTGGAGCAGCGAACTTGTATGGAATGAGTGGAATGGTCGGTGGGTTGATTTCAGGTATGTTTAGAGACTTTCTAGGTATCATAGGCACTATGATCTTGCTTACAGCGCTTTGGCTTGTATTGATTCGAGGATATTTTGGATTTAGTTATTATCATCCAATTCGAGAATTATTAAGTAAACTAAAAAAGAAACAGGACGAAAAAAAAATAGTTTCTGATGAGAAAAATATTGAAGAAGAAAAAAGACGTCATACACAAAGTCTTATTTCAAAAATTGATGCACAAAGATCTAAGGAGATTGAAAACATTGATTTGAATAGTGGTGAAGGTGAAGAAGATACAAAAGAGAATAGTGCTGAAATTAGCGAAACTGAAGATGTATCAGATATAGCCAATGTTTCTGATGAATCTGAACAGGAAGTCTTGCAATCAGATAAAATCGACAATACATCAAAAGATACGGATAAAGATGAAGAATCAGTTGATTTACTGGATGATTCCAATCCTGATAATATTGAAGAAACAAATGAGGATATGGATATTGAAGTAGGTGAAATTATTGAAGAAGATGAAGTTGAGTTAGATGAGGTTCAAGATAGAAAAGCCCCTAAAAAAGCTTATCAATTGCCATCTGCAGATCTATTAGAGAATCCTTCAGTTAACATACAAAGTGGTATGAGTAGAGATGAGCTTGTAGACCGTGCGAATTTTCTTCAACAATCACTGGAAACTTTTGGCGTTGTAGGTAAAGTTGTTAATGTAAGCCCTGGTCCTGTCATAACACTTTTTGAAGTTGAGCCGGCTGAAGGTGTTCGCGTTAATAAATTTGTTGCATTATCTGATGATTTGGCAAGGGTGATGGAAGCTAGTAGAGTGCGCGTGATTGCCCCAATTCCAGGAAAGTCATCTGTTGGTATAGAAATTCCGAATAGAAATCCAGATATGGTTTACTTTAAATCCGTTATTAATTCTGAAAAATTTGCTTCTTCTAATTCAAAATTAACTCTTGCTTTGGGAAAAACTACAACAGGCGAAATAGCAACCCTTGATTTAGCACAGATGCCTCATCTGTTGATTGCTGGCACTACGGGTTCAGGAAAATCTGTTTGTATGAATACTATACTTGCAAGTATACTTTATCAAGCAACACCTGATGAAGTAAAATTTGTTATTATTGATCCAAAAAAAGTTGAGATGGCAGTTTACCGTTCTCTGAAAGATTACCATTTATTAAAAATAGAAGATATTGACGAACCTATAGTTACTAAACCTGAAAACGCAGTTTTAGCACTCCGAGCTGTTGAAAAGGAAATGGGTAGACGATATGATGTTTTAGCAGATGCAGTTGTAAGAAATATCTCAGAATACAATAGTAAAATGACAGAGAAAGGTGAAGATATAATGCCTTTCATCGTAGTGCTTATTGATGAATTGGCTGACTTGATGATGCTTAATGCTAAAGAAGTTGAGGCGCCAATCGCACGATTAGCACAATTGGCTAGAGCTGTTGGTATTCATTTAGTTGTAGCAACTCAAAGGCCATCGGTCGATGTAATTACCGGAGTGATTAAAGCCAATTTTCCATCGAGGATAGCATTCCAGGTTGCAACAAAAATTGATTCAAGAACAATAATTGATACGTCAGGTGCTGAAAAATTGATTGGTCGTGGAGATTTATTATATCTCGGATACGGATCTTCAGAGCCTATTCGTCTTCATAATGCATATTTAGATTTAAAAGAAATCGAAGCACTCATGGATCATATCTCTAATCAATCAAAAGCAGATGAACTTGTGCTTGCTAGTCCCAGGGAAACTTTAGGTGCAGGTGGACTTGTTGATAGTAGTGAAGGTAATGTGTCAGATGATCTTTTTAATGAAGCAGTAAAATTAGTGATCATGCATCAGCAAGGATCAATTTCTCTTATCCAAAGACGCTTAAAAGTGGGATATTCTAGAGCTGCAAGATTAATCGATGAAATGGAGCAATCAGGAATTGTAGGACCTTTCACAGGGAGTAAAGCTCGTGAAGTTCTTGTTGATGAATCTTACTTGGAAAGTTTAGACTAGCAAACAAATGTTTCGGATTATAATTCTTTATACCCTAATAATCTCAGGGGTATGTACTCAATCTAAAGTTTGGTATGATAAATTCATTAAATATATTGATCAACCTGATGGTGTCTCAGTTTCTGTTATTATTCATGAAAAGCAGTTTGAATTTAGCAATATTGATAGGGGCGCGATCGAAATAAAAAGTAATAATGAATATATCTTAGACTTGCCAAATGAAACAGTTTATGTAAAGGGCGATATTATTAAAACATGGAACAAAATAGAGAACCAACTCATTATTGATCGTAAAGTTAAAGGAAATATTACTATTTTTGATTTATTTGATAAAGATTTTAAAGGGCTGAAATTGGGTAAGAGTATCATACAAAATGATCTTATAATTCTAGACTTTGATATTCCTAAAATGGGTTACGGAGGGAGATTGTCGATATTACGAACAGGAGAACCTAAAGAGATAAAGATTGCCTACGGACCCGACCAATCTGTCTCACTCGAAATAAATAAATTCACAATTGGTGGCTTAAACCTTTACAATAATTTCAACCCTGTAAATCCAGAAGTTATAGATCTTCGTGAATAAGTGGACTAAGTTATTTGTAAGTATTGTTATTAGTGTCCTTGGACTCTATTATTCTTTTTATAATGTAAATCTTAATGAACTTGTGTTTCATTTAAGTTCTTCTAATATTACTTGGATATTTATAGGCATGCTTCTATTAATTCTATCAGTAATTGTTCGTGCAATAAGATGGCAGTTTATGATTAAATCAATTGAGTTAATAAAAATTCATAAATTATTTTCAGCAACTATGATTGGTTATTTTGGGAATGCTATTTTTCCATTTAGAATGGGTGAATTATTAAGGGCCTTTGCATTATCAAAAGAGTCGAGCATTGGGACTTCTAAAGCATTTGGGAGTATCCTTTTAGAACGAATAATAGATATGCTAGGATTAGTTCTAACTATGTTTTTCTTTACTTTGCTATACCCCTTTGCTGATGATACTAAGAAAATTATGTTTTATGTGGGGTTAGTAACTTTATTGATTTTAGGATTTATTATTTTATTAAGCATAAAACAATCAACCTTAATAAAATCTATAGAAAATTTTTCAGGTTATCAAAAAATAGAAAAAATCATTAAAAGTATTTTAGATGGCTTAACATCTATAAAGGATATGCAAAATACTGGCGTGATTGTATTGTTAACTATATTGATTTGGGGTATTTATTATCTTATTACTTGGGTTGTTGGTTTAGCCTTAGGAATTGGGCTTGATTGGATTGGCATTGGCGTTATTCTTATATTTACATCATTGGCAATAGCTGTACCTGCAGCTCCATCTGCAATTGGGACATATCATGCTGCAGCTATTTATGTTTTAACAGAATTGTTTTTTTTGGATCGTTCAATATCTCAATCCTTCGCAGTGGTATTGCATGCTGTTGGTTTTTTGCCTTTGATTACTATAGGTGCCATTTTCTTTATTAAAAGCTCACTAAGGATCAATGATATTTCTTCAGAAAAGAAAATAATATGAAAAAATATGATACTATCTTTCTTGATCGTGATGGGACCTTAAATTCAGATCCTGGATATATTAATTCATTAGATCAGTTTGAATTCTATGATTTTACAATGCCCGCTTTAAAAGAAATGAGTAAATGTTGCTCCAGATTTTGTATCATTACTAATCAATCTGGTCTGGCAAGAGGGAAAATAAAGCTCGATGAGCTAAGCAAAATTCATAATTTCATTCTAAACGAATTTTATCAGAATCAATTAAATTTATTAGGTATTTACTATTGTTCTGACCACCCTAATAATCCAACGGATAATCGTAAGCCTGGGAGCGGAATGTTCCAAGCCGCCGCCGCCGATCATAATATTAATCTTACTAATTCAATAATGATCGGAGATGCTGTTTCCGATATTGAAGCTGGATTAAATTTGAATATGGATACAATGCTTGTATTAACTGGTAGGGGAAATGATTCCAGTGTTAACCTGAAGGATTTAAAACCAAAATATATTGTTGATGACCTTATGGCAGGCTCAACACTGCTGAAAGAATCAAAATAATGAAGATTGGTGTATTACTTGGAGGAAGTTCTCCAGAACGTGACATTTCACTCAAGTCAGGAAAGGCCATTATTTCAGCATGTCAGCAACTTGGACATGATGTTGTTAGCATAGATCCCAAAGATGGGATTTCTTATCTCTTGGAAAAATTAGAATCTGTTGATTTAGTTTTTAATGGACTCCATGGCGGTGATGGGGAAAATGGCGTTATTCAAGGCTTACTGCAGTCTATGGGGAAGAGATTTACTGGGTCTAATAATGAATCTTCAGCTATTTGTATGGATAAGAGGGTAAGTAAAGCCTTAGTGAGTCGAAAAAATATATTAACCCCTAATTGGGTTTCAATTGATAGCGCTGAAAAATATCCAACAAATATTGGAATAGATTATCCTTTAATAGTAAAACCCAATGATCAGGGAAGTACTATTGGTCTTACAGTGGCCAAAAATAATAAAGAATTAGAAGAAGCTGTTACTTTAGCTAGGGAATATACAAAGGTTGTTTTGATTGAGGCCTTTGTTCCTGGGCGTGAAATTACTGTTACCATTGTTGGAAATAAAGCCTACCCAATTGTAGAAATTATACCTACGAATGATTTATATGATTATGAATGTAAGTATACAAAAGGCATGGCTGAATATCCCTGCCCAGCAGAAATAAGTAATAAATTAACAGTAAAAATTCAAAATATAGCTTTGATGATTCACAAACTTTTGGGATGTCGACATTATTCTCGTGTGGATTTTATTTTGGATGAAGAATTAAACTCATGGTTTCTCGAATTAAATACTTTGCCAGGTATGACTGAAACAAGTTTAATCCCAAAATCAGTCGGTGCAGCCGGAATGGATTTCAAAATGTTAATTCAAAGTATAATTGATGAATCATTGAAAGACTAATGTTAAAAAATTGGATAGTTGTTAGGTCTAAGCCAAGATCTGAAAAAATTGCATATGCTCAATTAAAAGAAAAAGGGATTGAAGCATACTTGCCATTACTTAAAGAGCGAAGAAAATGGTCTGATCGAAAAAAATGGGTAGAGTTCCCACTTTTCTCCAGCTATTTATTTGCAAAAATTGAAATAAAAAATTCAATATTTGTTCTGCAAACAAATGGAGTCAGCAGTTTAGTTAAGTTTGGTGAAGTAATTGCGATAGTGCAAGATGAAGTTGTTCATGCAATTAAACTTGCGATAGATGGAGGATATCAACTAACTCCGGCTGAGTATTTTATTGCTGGTAATGCCGTAGAAGTAATCGAGGGTCCCATGAGAGGTGTTAAAGGAATTGTTGCGCAATTAAAAGGCAAAGACCGGTTAGTCATAAAAATCGATGCTATTCAGCAAGCATTGTCAATTGATATTGACACTAGATTCATAAAAAATATAAAAAGTAAAAGTGATCCGATTTTATAATTCAATAACTCAAAAAAAGGAAGACTTTTCACCCATAACAAAAGGAAAAGTCAAACTTTACACTTGCGGCCCAACAGTATATGACAATGCACATATAGGGAATTTTAGAACTTTTCTATTTGAAGATTTTTTAAAAAGAACGCTTTTAGCTTTAGGATACGATGTATATCATGTCATGAATATTACTGATGTAGATGATAAGACTATACAAAAATCTAATATAGAAAAAAAATCCCTTAGGGAGATAACTAAACATTATATTTCAAATTTTAAAGATGATTTAAAAGCTTTATCAATTCTGCCACCTGACCAGTTTCCAAATGCAACAGATCATATAGATCAGATGATCAATATGATTCAAGCTCTTATTGATAAAGGCTATGCTTATCCTACTGATGATGGTTCAGTATTTTTTGCAATTGATTCATATAAAAATTATGGAAAACTAAGTAATATCAATATGGACCAAGCTGTTAGAGGTGAAAGAGTAGTATCTGATGAATATAATTTAGATAATCCTAGTGATTTTGCGCTTTGGAAAGCATATAAAAAAGAAGATGGGAATGTTAAGTGGGATTCACCTTGGGGAGTCGGTAGGCCAGGTTGGCACATAGAATGTTCTGCGATGTCTATCGAATACCTTGGCCCTCATTTTGATATTC